>JAWARX010000188.1:0-5298 GCA_038893155.1 Halalkalicoccus sp. | reverse complement strand
CACTGATCCTTCGGCGTCGAACAGTCCTCGGAGAAGTGCGCCGATACGGCCTTCTGACCAAACGTAACTCTCGTCCGGAACGGAAACCGTCGTTGTTTTGTTGCCGGGCGGGCCTTGCCAATCGAGCGTCTCGCGTAGTTTCGGAGCCCACAGAGTGTGATCACCGCGTGTATTTTCGAACGTCGAATACGTCGTTCCGAGTGAGTCGCACAACTGGGTTAAGACGGCTATTTGCTCATTCGAACGGCGAGAAAACGAGAATTTTACGTCGTCGTACCGGTTCATATGTCCGTCCCCGATGAACCAGCCGAGCAGTTCGGCGCGCGCGCGATCCGTCGCGGTAGCTGCATCGGTCGACCGAGCGTCGGATTCCGGCATCGGCTGGACGAGGTAGTCTCCCTCACTGAGTCCCTGCTGTTCGTGAATCTCGCCCGTTCTCGGGTCGAACACGAGGTGTGTATGCCCGTCGGTAGCTTTCAAACAGCGACCGGTGTTGGTCGTAATCCGCTGAACCGAAGCGGACGTCTTGTAAACGCCCGTAACCGGGTCCCACTCGTACGCACCCTGTTCGACATCGTACGTCCTGACTGTGAGGTGGACATCCGTGTTCCATCCGTCATCGAACCCGTATTCCGCGTCGAGTGTCTCGAAGGTCGTTTTGCCGTTCGGCGTTTCGACGACCGTATCGCCAGCCAGACATTCGTCGTAGACGATCAGCCCCCAGCGGCGCTCGTCGAACAGCCGGCGGTGCCGATCCATCCCCGCTGTCTGGTAGGTGGCGATCGTCACGGGCCGGATCTCCTTCGTGCCGCCGTGGTACTCGCCGATCTCGCTCGCCGAAAGCGAGGTCGATTCGAGCAGCGACTCGCGCCACTGGCTGGCCAGCTCCCGGGAGGGCACCAGTATCAGGGTCTCGCCGCCGACGGCGGCCATCGCGCCCATGCCGGCGACGGTCTTGCCGCTTCCCGGCGGGCCCACGAGCACGCCCGCTTTCTGTTTTTCGAAGCGTTCGACCCACTCGCGCTGGTACGACCGGAGATCGAGCGAGAGGTCGATCTCGAGGGGGTCGCCCGCGTCCAGATCGCGCGCGTCGCGCACGGGATAGCCCTCGTCGTAGAGCGCGCGCTTGATCTCGGCCTCGCTTCCCTCGCGCACCCAGCTTTCGGTCTCGGAGATCGGCGCGTGGAGCTGGTCCTCGTCGAGCACTCGCCGGGCGACGTTGCCCATCAGGCTCTCGCTGTCGGCCTCCAGCACGGTGTAGCCGTCCGGGTGCGTGCGAAGAACGAACTGGCGGGCGCGTTTCCACTGGCGGGTGATCCACTCCTCTAGGGTCGCATGGCGCTCGCCGGTCACCCGGCGCAGGGCAACGAGCAGGTCGGCCAGCTCGTCGTAGGGCGCCCCCCAGACGTCCTCTTCCCTGATGCGGTAGATCGAGTCGCCCGCGCCGTTCGAGTCGGCCAGATACGCGAACGTCGAGAGGCGAGCGCGGGTGAACTGCTCGGGACGGGTGACGACGAGTTCGCGGCGGTTCGGGAACGTGACGACCCGTTCGCGCCTCGCTCTCTCGTCCCATTTCGCGGGGTACCAGACGACAGGATCGTGCTCGACGTTCCGGCGTCCGACCCGTCCCTCGTCCGCGAGTTTCGAGAGCCAGCGATCGGCTTCCTCCTGCGTACACTCGCGGGCGCGCGCGACCTCCTCTGCGGTCACGACGGGCTGGCCGAGCGTCTGAACGGCGTCGAAGAAGTCCTCGATCGGGCGGCTGTCGGTCACTGGCGTGGATAGGCACGCGAGGGGTAAACGGCTTTCAGTTTCGCGTCCCGATCGCGACCGCCGACCGGAGTTCGAGGGCGGTCTCGAACTCCTCGCGGCGTTTCTCGCGCGTGCCGTAGCGTTTCAGCTGCTCTTCGTGTGCGCGCGCGAGCGCCTCGTACTCCCGGCGTTCGAGACCGAGTCGCTCGCCGACCTCGCGCCAGTACCCCGGAGATACGAAAAAACAGCAGGCGTCGTCGTTCTCGTGAGCGAGTTCGTAGCGCCGGCGATGCTCGTCGAGTTCGGGTTCCAGTTCGGCTTGCGCTCGTTCGAGGAGGCCGGGGAGCCGACTCCCCGCGACGCTCGCTTTCGCGGCGGCGAGCAACACGACCTGTCCGTCGATGGGGTGGCTCATCCGCCCGCGCGCATCGCCTTCTGGGCGAACTTCTCGATCAGCGGCTCCAGCGTCCCCTCCTCGCCCTCGAAGACGACCGTGACCTCCGTCAGCGAGAGGCTCGGGCCGATTCCGACCTCCTCCGCGGAGAGCTCCGCCGACCAGTCCTCGCCGGTGACCCGGTCGTCGTTTTCTTCCTCGCCGCCGAGGTTCGTGAGGTAGTGGCGCGCGAGGCGCTTGCTGATGCCGCGAAACGATCGTTCTACGCGCATCGTTCGCCCCCGGCGACCGGCGGGAACAGACTCAGCGTGTCGCCCGATTCGAGGGTGGTTTCGGGCCCCTGCGCGTGGGTCACGTCCCGGCCGTTCTTGAGGATCGACAGCTGGGGCTGGATCGACCCCCCCTCGTCGAGCAGCCGCCCTTCTAACCCACCGAAGTCGCTTTCGAGATCGGCGAGCACGTCGCCGACCGTGACGCCCTCCTCGTACTCGCGTTCGATCGTCTTCCGGCCGATCGCCTCGCGAAAGGTCGCAAACGAGCGCAGTTCGAGGTTCATGTCGGGTTCAATGGGTCCCGAGGAAATAAATGAGGGCGTCCTCGGTGCGGCGGTTCACGTCAGCGCCGGAGGCGGACCCCGAGTTCGGCGCTCAGCGCACCGAAACAGATCGCGAGCGCACCGAAGAGGGCGAACGCGCCCGTCGAGAGGACCTCGTAAGCGAACACGAGCGGCACCCGCGAGAGCGAGCCGGCCCCGACCGAGATCGAGACCGAAACCGCGACCATCAGCGCCGCCGTACAGACGACGACCGTCGCACCCTGTAGTGCACCGCTCGCGCCCGTGCGGGCGAGATACCCCGCCGCGAGACCGCCACAGAACAGGCAGGCGGTCGTGACCGTCAGCTGAATCGCCGGCGACAGCGGCCCCGCGATCGAGATGAGAATTGCGAGGACGCCGAAGCAGAGCCCGGCGGCGACCGCCCCGCCGTCGATCGCGCGCGTTCTCGTCGACCGCGAGCGCAGCTTGCGGGCGTAGGCCGGATCCGACTCGCGCTCGCCGTCGCTCATACCGCGTCGCTCAGCCGGATCCCGTCGTCGACGAGCCGGGCGTGGCGCTCCTGATCGAGCGCCTCGGCCAGCCCCTCGTGGTCGTACAGCTGCTGGATCAGCGCGTACTGGAAGTCACACCACACCTCCGCGTAGATCGAGGACTGGCCCCAGGCCCGAAGCTCGACGATGTACCCGTCGTACTGACTCCAGCGCTCTTCGAGCCGGTCGAGAACGTCCGCGGCGGCGCTAGCGGCCTCGCGATCGCCTTCCTCGATCGCGCCGTTGATGTAGCCCTGATACTGGTCGATGTCGCGCTGCATCGCCATCAGCGTCTCGTCGCTGTCCTCCGGGAGGGTTTCGGCGAGTTCGCGGGGCACCGCGAGCGTGATCTCGTCCATGGGGGCCAGTGGGACGCCGCCGGTAAAAAGCCCGCTACCCGCTACCGCTCCTCGACGTGACGCACGTCGACCGCCACGCCCCGAGAGCTTTCGCCCATCTCGCGACCGAACATCGCCGCGCGTCCGACAGCGAACGCCTTCGGCCCCTCGACGACCACCTCGTCGCCGACCCTGATCGTCTCGTCGGCGTCCAAGACGCCCGGCGCGAGGACGTTACCGTGGGGAACGAACCCGTCGATCTCGACGCGTTTCGCGGGGACGTCGCTCTCGACCCACCGCCGCGCGCCCGCGAGCGTCAGCGCCAGCGTCCCGTACTGGGGCACCATCGCCGCGAGCTGCTCGCCCGCTGCGGTGTGCGCGCGGAACTTCGGGTATCGGCTCTGGATCGAGAGATCGGAGAACAGTTCCTCGCCTGCGGCCTCGCCGAACTGGTAGTCCGCGATCGCTTTCACCGTGTTGTGCTGGCGCTCTCGTTTGCCGTATTTGAGTTCGTCCTCCAGCGTGCGCATGAGGTTCGCGATCGAGTCGGTCGTCGTGGGGTGATCCTCGACCGTGTACTCGATCGGCGCGTCGACGTGGGGTTCGACCCGTTCGACGATCTCGCGGTAATCCTCGGGGACGTGGGCGATGATTCGAGGGTACTCGTTGCGTTCGAGATACCGCCGGAGGACGCGGGCGACGAAGGCGATCTCGGTCTCGGTCCATCTCCCGGTGACGGCCGTGTCGTAGTGCTGGGCCGGGTAGGTCGTCTCGAGTTCCTGGGGCACCACGCCGATCGGCGAGGTCATCGAGACCAGATGGGCGCGGTACTGGATCGCGTCGTGGAACTGCCCGTGGCTCGGCGAGTCGCTGTAGGGTTTCGTGGCCGAACAGGGAACCAGAACGAGCGGGTTCGAAAAGCGATTGCGATACCGGGAGGTCACCCAGTCGGCGAAGCGCTGGATCTCGACTCTCCTGAGGGTGTCGTCGCTCGTTGCGCCCATCTCGCTGGTGCGGTAGATCGGGGTGCGCTCTTCGATGTACCTCCACTCGTCGTCGAACTCCCGGAACAGCGCGGTGAGCCACGGCGCGTGGCGCGCTTGCCCCTCGATGTAGTCCCTGAGTCGCCCCGATCGAATCCGCTCGCGGACGGTCGCGAGTTCGGCCCCGAGGGCGTTCTCGTTGTGCTCGGCGCAGTCCTCGCGGGTAAATTGCTCTACTGGGCCCCGGCAGGCCGGACAGGCACACGGCAGTTCTTCGAGGTCCGCGAGGAAGTGCTCCCCCTCGCTCGTGAGGTACTTCCCTTGCGTTCCCTTCACGACCGCGCGATGCGCATCGAGCAGGTCGACGCCGGCGTACGCGAGCAGGGCGGCGTTTCGCGGGGTCGCAACTCCCGAAAGGTACAGCGCGGTGTCGGCGGGGATCGCCTCGCGAACCCCGATTATCGCCTCTCTGAGTGCGCTCGCGTGGCCGACGACCCCCTGTGCGGTCGAGAGGACGTAGACGTCCGCGCCGTGATCGCCCGCGGTGGTCGGCGAGACGACCGCGCCGCTGGGATACTCGACCTCGGGATGGGAGACGGCGAAGGCCTCCTCGACCTCTGCTGCGGTGCCGCTCGGAAACGCCCTGTGCGGAAGGATCGTCACGCGGTCCTCGCGGCCTTCGGGTAGCTCGCGCTCTTTGGCCCAGAGGCTGCCGGCGTCTTCTACGAAATCGTCGGCGAGCGCC
>JAWARX010000187.1:0-5301 GCA_038893155.1 Halalkalicoccus sp. | reverse complement strand
CTACTCGCGGAACATCGACTACTCGGCGCTCCTCGAAGAGGCCGTTCGGGGCCGCGAACTCACGCGCGCGATCGCCTACGTGATCCGCGCCGACGCCCCCGAAGAGGAGAGTTTCTTCGATGCGCTGATGGATATCGGCTTCGAGACGAAGATCAAGGACATCAAGACGTTCGGCGACGGCTCGAAGAAGGCAGACTGGGACGTGGGGATGAGCCTCGACGCCGTCACCCTCGCTCCGCACGTCGACACCGTCGTTCTCTGTACCGGCGACGGCGACTTTTCGAGGCTCTGTTCGCACCTGCGCCATCAGGGCGTGCGCGTCGAGGCGATGGCGCTCGGTCCCTCGACTGCCGACGAGCTCGTCGAGGCGACCGATTCGTTCGTCGATCTGACCGAGCGCGAGGAGACGTTCCTGCTCTAGACCGCCGGCCCCTCGCCGGTCGTTCCGACGAGCAACGATGCGATCGCGAGCCCGGTCGTCGCGACGGCAGCCAGCAAGATCGGTACCGAGAGGTTGAGCATGCCCGTAGCCAGCAGGAGCGCACCGCTGACGACGAGCAGGGCCACACCTGCAACAGTCTTGGTCTGATCCGAAGCCATTGTCACCAGTAGGGGTCAGGGGATATATAATTCTCACCAAACACGCCGGACGACCAACACCACGATAACGGGTGACACACCAGCGGAACGGAGCCCTCTTGTGCGTCGTCTGCCATCCCCCGTACGTGAGCGAATCAGCGGAACGAGGGCGGCTCGAACGGATCGCCGACTACCAGTTCGGCTCCGGCGCGGGCGAGGCGCTCTTTTCGGAGGTCTCCCGCATCGAGCGTTCGAAGTCGGGTCGACCGCGACAGGTCCATTCGAGCGGGGGTCGGCTCGTCTCGCTGGGTGCTGACGGCCGTTTCACGCTGGGCATCGAGGGCGGGAGGCGGTTGCTCGCGGCGAGCGAATCGCCAGCCAACCGGGTGACCGTCGGCGACGAGTCCGAGCCGTTCGTCCGGGAGGGCAAGAACGCCTTCGCGAAGTTCGTTTCGACCGTCGATCCCGAGATCAGGTCGGGCGACGAGGTCTGTGTCGTCCACGAGTCGGGCGATCTGCTGGCGGTCGGGCGCGCGGAGCTGCCAGCCGAGGCGATGGCGGATTTCGAGACGGGTATGGCGGTGAAGGTTCGCGAGGGAGTCGAGGACTGAACGGGCGTTCGGCACGTTTTTCCCTCCGTAACCCGACTTCCCGGTATGTTCGGAGGAGGCGGCGGACTCGACCCGCGCAAGATGGAACAGATGATGAAACAGATGGGGATCGACACCGAGGAGATCGACGCCACGGAGATCGTCATTCGGACCGGCGACGAGGAGCTCGTCTTTACCGACGCCGACGTCACGAAGATCAAGGCCCAGGGCCAGGAGACCTACCAGATCGTCGGCGAGCCGGAAACCCGCGCGGCGGGGTCGGGCGAGGCGGCCGGCAGCGACCCGGCGATCGAGAATGCGGACGTCCCCGCGGACGACAGCGAGGAACGACGTTCCTCTGACCCTGCGGTGGAGCCACAGGACATCGAGATCGTCGCGATGCGAACCGGCGCGAGCGAGGACGAGGCGCGTGCGGCCCTGGAGGAGGCCGACGGCGATCTGGCGACGGCGGTCGAGAAGCTCGAAGCAGAGCCCCAGTGATCCTGCTCACCCGCGGCGATCGGGAGTACCTCCGCGAGCCGGGCAGCACGCTGGAGACGGACCTCGGGATCGTCGAGATCCCCGAGGACGCCCGGCCGGGCGACGTTCTGGAGAGTCACCTCGGCGAGGAGTTTCGCGTCCGCCCTCTCAGGGGTCCGGACCTGTTCGATCACTTCGAGCGCACCGGCGCGCCGATGCTTCCCCGGGACGTCGGTCTCGTCCTCGGCGAGACCGGGATCGCCGACGGGGATCGGGTGCTCGACGCCGGCACCGGCACCGGGGTACTGGCGGCGTACATGGGGCGGGTCGGCGCGGACGTGATAACGTACGAGCGAAACCCCGAGTTCGCCGAAGTGGCCCGCCGGAACGTGCGACTGGCCGGCCTCACCGAGCGCGTCGAGGTCCGCACCGGCGATCTGACCGACGCGATCGACGAGCTCTCGGGGTTCGACGCGCTGACGCTCGACACCGAGGACGCCCCGGACGTGGTCGCGCGGGCGGACGAACTGCTCGTTCCCGGTGGGTTTCTCGCGGTCTACTCGCCCTTTGTCGAAGCCACCTGTGAAGTGACGGAGACCGCCCGCGAGACGCTTTCGGACGTGCGCGCGGTCGAAACGATCCAGCGCGAACTCGACGTCGACGAGCGGGGAACCCGCCCCACGACGGGTCCGGTCGGTCACTCGGGCTATCTGGTGTTCGCGCGCAGCGACTGATCACTCGTAGACCAGCACTTCCCGCTCGGTGCCGTCGATCTCGACGTGACAGCCTTCGAGCCGGAACGAAACGACGCCTCCCTCGCGGTCGTGGCCGTTGCCCTTCGGCGCGAACAGCTCACAGAGCGCCTCGGGATCGAGAACGTCGTTGATCGGGCCGATCTCGGCCGCGGACGAACCCGAGACCGTCGCGACCGCCTCGACGACGAGCAAGGAGAGATCGACTTCCGCATCGTACTCGAAACAGCGGGTTGGCCCGCTGGAACTGGCTGCGGTCTGCGTCTCGGTCCGGGCAGTGTCGCGAAAGCGGCTCAGAGTTGCACGGAGGTTATTTTACACACATGTAAACTTTGCTATTAAGTAGTGTCGTGGGAACGTCCTTCGGGGTCGGGCCGCCGGACGGTTCGAGCGGGGTTCAAAACCCGAGGACCAGTGCCGAGACGCCGATGAAGATCACCATCCCGAAGACGTCGACGACGTTCGTGACGATCGGGATCGTCGCGTCGTCGGGGTCGACCCCCATGCGATACGAGACGTAGGTCGCCCCGATGCTGAAGACGACGGCGATCACGGCGAGGGACATCCCGCTCGCGAGCGAGATGAGAAGCAGCGTCCCGAGCGGCAGGCCGCTCCCAAGAAACCCACCGAGTAAGTACGCCCCGACCGCGAGCGCGGCGAAGATCGTCGCCGCGAGCGCGAGGACCGCCCCGACGTTCGCCCACAGGACTCTGTCTCGCGGATCGAACTCCGTCGTGCCGAGATGGAGCCGTGAGGAGAGCCGCGAGGAGAGGATCGCGCCGAGGTTCCCGCCCATATCGACCATCGTCGGCACCATCACGGCGAGGATCCCGTACTGTTCGAGCAGCTCTTCCGCGCTTTCGAGCGTGATGCCCGCCCAGAGGACGATACCCGAGAGCACGACCAGCAGGGGGAACATCGTGGCGACGATGCGTCCGGTCTCCCAGGTGCCGAGCGAACCGGAGGGAACGACCATCAGACGATCACCTCGACGATGCCGATCGAAAGCAGCATAAAGAGCATGCCGAAGATGTCTCCGAGCGTGGTGACCGCCGGGCCGACGAGGTTGTCCGGGTCATACCCATAGGTATAGCCCGCGAAGATCAGGATCAGTAGCCCGAGGATCATCACGATCGAGGTCAGCGTCCCCGCGATCAGCATGATCCCGACGAACTCGTAGAGCGCAGCCGACTCCCAGCCGAGAATCAAGAGGGCGATCCAGGTGAGAACGCCGATCACGATCGAGATGCCGATCCCGTTGATGAAGGAGGCGGCGACGGCGTTGACGAGCCGCTCGTTTCGCTCGAAACGCGGTTCGATCAGCCCCTGGTGGAGCCCGCTCGCGATCCGCCCGCCGAGTGCGCCGTAGACGTTCCCGCGGGTAGCGAGGAAAACGGGGACCATCACGAGCAGACCGGGAAACCGATCGACGCTCTCTATGATCTCTTCTAAAACTAAGCCGGCGAACAGCCCGCCGCCGAGCGCGATCAGAAGGATGGGAAGCGCCTCGCGGTAGATCGACCAGAACTCCTCGAAGACGCCCATGTCGACAGGTCGAACAGTCGCTTATTAAGCGTATCGAGACGGCACGCGGACGACGGGTGGATCAGGCGTTCGATAGCTCCCGGAACGCCGCCGCGGAGGTTCGAGTCCCCTTCGCGATCAGCACGTCGCCCGCCTGCAGTTCGGTGTCGGCGTCTGGGACGAGCATCCACCCCTCGCCCGGACGGCGCACCGCCAGAACGTTCATGCTCACGTCCGACTCGGGGACCCCATCGACGAGCGAGGTGTCCTCGAGACGGCTCGCTTCCTCGACGGTCACGCGGACGATGATCTCGTCGCTCTCTTTGACCGCGAGTTCGACGACCGGGTGGACGTCGATCTGCCGGAGGATCCCCTCGGAGATCTCGAGGGCCGCGTCCGAGATCTCCTCGGTGCTAAAGCCCAGATGGAGCAGGCCCCGCAGCGCGACCGGGTCGGGCGCGTCGCCCGCGGCCCGCAGCGTCCAGGCCTCGAACCGCGAGCGCAGCGCGTCGACCTCGACCTCGAGGTTCTCGACCTCCTCTGCGAGTTCGACCGTGTCGAAGAGGATCGAGCCGTAGGCGAGATCGACGGCGAGTTCGCTCAAATTCTTCATCAGGACGATCGAGTCGACCGCCCGATCGAGATCCGCGATCTCCGAGTCGGCCACCTCGGGCGGGCTGTAACCCTCCCCGGAGAGCGTCTCGTAGACCTCGCCGATGCCGGCGTCGGGACCCCGAAGTAGGGTCACGTCCTCGGGTTCGAGCGTCGTCTCCGGGCCGGGGTTGACGATCCACTCCTCGCCCCGCCGGATCGCGATGACCCTGACGCCGGTCTCGGACTCGAGGTTGATGTCGAGCAGGGAACGGCCCGCGTAGGGCGAGTCGGCGGCGACGTGGGTTCGGACGAGGGTTTCGACGGCCTCCGGAAGCGCCGTGCGCATCGCGCTCGGCAGGCCGACCTCCTCCATGACGACCTTCGCGATGTCGCCGGTCGCATCGGAGATCTTCTCCGCGCCGCTTACGATCCCCAACACCGGTGCGAGCGCCTCCGCGTCCGAAGGGTTCCGGGCGGCCATGAGCAGGCTCATCCGCGCGCGCAACTGGAGGACGTCCATGCGCTCTTCGAGGCGGAGCACCTCCTCCGCAACGGTCTCGTCGTTCAGCAGCACCGCCGAGTACGACAGGTCGATCAGCAGCTCGGAGGTGTCTTTCATCTCGACGAGCAGGTCCTTGACGCTGACCGGCTCGTACTCGACCGTGGTCGGCGACCGACCGCTGCGAGGGGGAATCATGGAGGAGGGTTGATCGGGTGCGTAAAAAGTCCTTGCGCAGCTAGTGATCGTCCTCGCGCCACTTGTGCTCGCACTCGGTGCAGAC
>JAWARX010000186.1:0-3780 GCA_038893155.1 Halalkalicoccus sp. | reverse complement strand
TTCGCCGCGCTCTCCATGAACTTTTCGTCGCTCGCGGGCGTCGCTAGCTGTGTCCGTCGCAGTGTCACGTCACTCATACTGGTTCACTCCACTCGCTACTGTACGAGGATACGGCATAAAGATATCCCCGTAGCTCCGACGGAAAACGAACCTCCTCGACGGATTCTTCGGAGTTCATGGCTGTCGAACGCAGTTTCGTCCGCTAGTCTCGAACTAATATCGCGTTATTGTGAACAGAACCCGAGAAGAAATACTCGAACGAGATAATGAACAATCTATTACGATGAATCAAACGACGGAGCCGTACTGACGATTCGTTCCGATGGATGGAACAGCGATTCTTCCTTACAGGAATAAATCGTTGGAGAGGCGAACGAGCGGTCACGAACGCCGGCTGACAGCGAGCGCTCCGATCCGCTCGTCCTTTCGTTCTGTAGAACAGTAGTTTTGTTCAACCTAGTTGAACACCAGTCCGACCTGTAGAACTATAGTGACTGACGGGGTACCGGGTGTCATGGACGCGGACGAACCGACGACGGTGCGGGCGACCGAGACCAGCTTTCGGATCCTCGATGCGCTGCGCGCGCTCGACGGGGCGGGGGTGACCGAGCTCGCGAACCATCTCGATCTCCCCAAGAGCACGGTCCACAACCACCTCCAGACGCTCCGAAGGAGCGAGTACGTCACGAAACACGGCCCGGCGTACGACGTCGGGCTCCGGTTCCTCCAGCTCGGCGAGTACGCGCGCGACCGACGACCGATCGCGACGATCGGTCCGCCGGAGATCGACAAACTCGCCGAGGAGACCCGCGAGATGGCGAACCTGCTGGTCGAAGAGCACGGCCGAGGGGTGTTCCTCTACCGGGCGAAAGGGGCAGACGCCGTCCACATGGACACCCACGCGGGAAAGCGCGTCCACCTCCACACTACGGGCTTCGGGAAGGCGATCCTCGCACACCTGCCCGACGAGCGGGTCGAGGCGATCCTCGACCGGCACGGCCTGCCGGCAGTCTCCCCGAACACGATCACCGACCGTGACCGACTCATCGAGGAGCTGAGGGCGGTCCGCGAGCGGGGCTACGCCTACGACGACGAGGAGCGCCTCGAGGGGCTGCGCTGCGTCGCCGCGCCGGTCGTCGTCGACGGCGACGTACTCGGCGCTGTGAGCGTCTCGGGTCCGAAAAGCCGGATGACCGGCGAGTGGTACACCGACGAGCTACCCGCTCTGACGATGAGCGCCGCGAACGTCATCGAGATCAACAGCACGTATGCGTGAATTACATATTACAGAAGTACTTGTGTAATTCGACTACTGCCCGTCCGAGTTGTGTTTGGTATAGCGTTATAGAATTTATGTCGTTGTGGACAGGACTATATTCGCACGTCTCTCGACCTCGGCCGGGCGACAGAAACGCGTCCGTCCGCACGAATCGTCGATGTCCTCCGCTGGAGGGACGCTCGCCCCGAGACGCTTTCCCTTCGAGCCCGGTAGTGGGATCGGCCTCAAGCGGAAGGACACGACCGTCCCACCGACGCAGTTCGCATCGAGGGCCCGAGACGCCATCGACGAGCGTCTTCGCCCCCCGTGAACGGTGTTCGATCGGGAACGAAACCGCTGGTCTCGAACGGGTGTTCCGGTTCCCCCCTTCCAATCACTCGGGGGAATTCTACCGGCGCACGACCGAACACGAGGCGCGGTGGCTTCGAGTACTCCCGTGATCGAGCCAGTTACAGCGTTCCTCCGATCGAGGTCCGAAGACGGCGGCCCGTGCTCAGTACCTCTCACTACCACAGTCCCTGTACTCTGGCAACCACCGACCTCTCGCCACGGCTCCTCGACCGAGCGGAACGCACGACACGTCGAGTACTGTTTTGACATCCTCCACGCTGTAAACGACGTGGAATCCCGTCCACCGTCGGGATACTACAGTTTGCAGTCCGCGACCTGTTCTCGCGGAGCAACACGGCCCTCGCTACGGTCGAACAGATGGACTGAGGGCTGTGCCAACCAGCCGTTACTCCCACTCAGTGACGGATTCGGAGTTACTTTCCGTCGGATGGTCTCCCCACCGTTCACGTCCGCGTTCGCTACCGTATCGCACTCCTCGCAGACGTATCACCTGCGTTCGACGTAGCCCGTCCGAGTCGATCGAGGCCGCCACTCACCCGCCACGGGTTCGTGACCGACGCCTCGAAGTTCTGAGGGTTCACGTCGAATTCTGGCCTCACGACCGGTCACGAACACCGAAAACATAATGCTACCAATTCGGTATAGAATACCCGGCCGTGCAACAGACGGGGATTGTCGCATCAATTGACAGCGCGTATCCACGTTCTCGAAAGACGAAGATTTTCGAGTGCGACGTAGACGCAAGCGTCTCGTCATGCCCTGAAGGGCGTGCGCCTGTGCAGCGTGCGGCTGACCAGGGGCCGATCGACTGCAAAATTATTCACAAGTTTGTCACCAGATCAGCGATTTTATGGTACTAGTCTCACGGATAGTACACCAACACTGGCGCTATTGTGGGGCTATGAACGTGAATAAGAGACCTTATTCACCAGCGTAGGGGTAGATTGAAGTCGGAGGGCCGAGACGTCACGACCGGATGGTTTCCGGACCCGACACAGAACGCACTGCAGTCCGAACGTACGTACCGGTCTACCAGAAAGAGCGGTGGGTCGAACACGCCTCGGAGCTCGGGATGTCCCAGAGCGAGTTCGTCAGAACCATGGTACAGGCCGGGCGACGCGGGTTTTCATCCGAGCTCGAGGAGAGGGGTTCTTCGGGCTCTCACCCCAGGGGTAACGGGCTCGAAGACCGGGTCCAGACGATTCTCGCTGCGGAAGGGCCGCTCGGATGGGACGAGCTCGTCGCGGAGCTCTCGGGAGATTTCGAACAGCGCCTCGAGGACGCCCTCGACGACCTGCAGTCAGCGAATCGGGTTCGTTACAGCGGGCGTGACGCCGGGTACGTGGTGACGGATGAGTAGCGCCGACCGCGGGGAGGTCCCCGACGATCCGATCGCGTACTTCATCGAGGACATCACGTTTCAGGGAAAAAGCGCCCGGACTCGCGAGGCATACGAGCGAGCGCTCCGGCGATTCGAGCGGTTCCTCGCGGACCCCGACCGCAACCCGCGCGGCGAGCCGATCGGACCGAGAGCGGCCTCACACCGCGAGTGTATGGCGTTCATCCACAGCCTCCGCGGCGACCTCGCCGAGAGCACCGTCGCGAGCTACGCCGCGTATCTCCACCGGTTTTACGCCTACATGACCCAGGTCGGGGCGTTCGACGCCAATCCGATGGCGCTGGTGATCGAGGAGATGGACGAATCCATCGACAAGGACCCCGCTCGACGAGAGATCTCGATCGAGGCGATGCGGAGGTTCGTCGCCGGAATCCGCCACCCGCTCGACCGTGCGGTCGTCCTCACGCTCCTGAAGACGGGCATGCGGGCGGGCGAACTCTGCAACCTCGACCTCCGGGATTTCGCTCTCTCGGATCCCGAACTCGATGAGGCCTACGAGCTGGGGTCCAGAGCCGCCCTCGACAATCGGCCTCGGTCGTTGTACGTCTCCTCGGAACCGGCGGTCGGAACCGTCGTCAACGGCGCAGAGCGGAGCGCGACGAACAAACGAAAGCGAGACACCGTCATTCCCGTCGATGACGAACTCGCCGCCGTGCTGAAGGCGTGGCTCGCGATCCGACCCGATGCCGTCTGTGAGTCCGAGCCCCTGTTTCTCTCGACGCGCGACGACTGGGGCCAGCGCCTCGATCCC
>JAWARX010000185.1:0-5343 GCA_038893155.1 Halalkalicoccus sp. | reverse complement strand
CAGCGTGAGTGCGTGGGGAAAGAGCCGGTCGAGCGCCGCCTGCACGCGCTCGCGGCTCTCGTCCCCCTCCGTGAGGCGTTCGAGCCAGCTCTGTGCGTGCTCGCGGTGGTAGCTCTCCTCCGAGAGGACCTTCCCCACCCTCCCCACGATCGCCGGCTCGCTCGAATCGACCAGCGCCTCCAGTCGGAGCCTCTCGGCGGTGTCGTACAGGTAGCTCCGTACTGCGAGGTCCGCCCAGTCGCCCTCCTCGAAGGCGAGTTCACACAGCGTGCTGTGGCGGAACGCCTCGGGGTCGCGCTCCCAGAGGAGGTCCTTTTCTTCGTAGCCCCGTTCTTCGAGCTCGTCGTACCACAATCGCGCGTGGCCGAACTCGTCCTGGGCGATGTTCGCAAGCGCCAGATCGGACTCGATCGTCGGCGCGTAGATCTGCCACTCGGTGTAGCGCTCGGCGATCACGTACTCGTCGTCGGCGAGGCGAACGAGCAGCTCCTCGACTGGCGTCGCGGCCACGGTCATAGCTCCTCCCGCGCTTTCGCGGCCTCGCGCTGTTCGTCCTCGCTCTCTTCGACCTCGGCGGCGAAGCTCGCGTCCACCCTATTGTAGGTCATCGCCCAGCGATACGCCTTGTCCGTCGCGCCGCCGAAGGTCGCTTCGTCACTGTCCACTTCGCTCACCTCCTCCTGGGGAACGACCCAGAGGCTGTTGGTCTGCATCCGCCGTCCGTGCTGGATCTGGGCGAACAGTTTCGCCATCTCCCGGTCAGGGGCATGAACGTTCCCGCAGTGGGTGTGGTACTTCCCCGGTTTCTCCTGTCTGAACACTTCCCAGATCATGCTAATCGGCCGCCTGCGGCGCTTTTTGGCCGGTTTCCCACGCGTCCATCGACTCTCGGACCCACGCGACCGCCTCGTGGCGCCGTCTGCGCGAGCCGATCTGCTCGTGGCTCCCCTCGTAGTCGTTCTTCGCGATCGTCCAGAACTCCTCCCAGTCCAGATCGTCGTACTCGAGCTCGTATCTTTCCGAGCGCTCGTCGTACTCGATCCGCGGGGTATCGGGCAGCTCCAATCCGTACTTCTCGGCCTTCGGGATGTAGGCGTTCAAGAATGCTTGCCGGAGCTCGTCGTTGCTCACCGTCTTCAGCCCCACCTCCTGGGCGAAGTCGTTGTGTTTGCTGTCCTTGTTCGGCGGGCCGAAGAACTGGACGATCCGGGGCCACCACTCGTCGAACGTCTCCTGTACCCGCTCGCGGTTCGCCCGCGAGCTCCCCATGAGCTCCCTGAGGATGTCCTCGCCGTGTTTGACGTGAAAGCCCTCCTCGAAACAGACCTTGTCCATGGCGTGGGCGTAGGGCTCCCAGCTGGTCGCCTTCAGCGTCGCTTGCCGACGCATCGCCCCGCCGTCGACGAAGAAGTCGATCATCGGCGCTTCGTACCACGAGTCGACGGGGTAATGAAAGCAGTTGAGGAACTTCCCCTCGCCGCGTTCGAGCTCGTCTAACATCTCCTCGCGCGTCTTCACGCCGAGCGTCTCGGCCGCCCGATACAGCAGCTGGGCGTGGCCGATCTCGTCCTGCACTTTGGCCGTGCACGCGAGCTTCCGGTCCAGACTGGGCGCCTGCCGGGTGAACTGCTTGTCGAGGTACCCGCCCATGACCTCGCTGTTCGCGTGAAACTGGATCATCCGCGTCGCCGCCTTCCGGTACTCCTCGGGTAAGTCGTCCTTCGGGCTGAACGCCCGCGGACCCGCGCGCTCTTTGACGTCCTCGATATCCATGGTCGATAATGGACGTTCGGACGTATACTGATTTACCCGCACATAGGCGGGGTTTAAATAGTGATGGGCTGTACAGGGGGCGATGATCGAGGAGTGTCTCGTCGTCGAGTTCCGGGTGACCGGCGACGACTGCCCGCTTTCGCGCGCGACCCGGGAGTCGGGTGCGACCGTCGACTGCCGCCCGCCCCAGGCCCGCAGCGACGGCAACGCGCTGTTGCGGTTCAGCGTCCGCGGCGAGAGCGAGTCGCTCGTCGAGTGTCTCGACCGCGACGACCACATCCGCTACCTGCACGTCTCGCGTGTGGACGGGATCGCGAACGTCCGCTGTCTCTCGAAACACCCGTGTGTGGTCCACCGGCTCGTCGACGCGGGATTCATGGCCGAGTCGCTACGGTACCGCGAGGGAGTCGAGACCTACCTCGGGGCGGTCGTGGGCCAGAACGTTCTGAAGGGGGTGCTCGAAGCCGCCGGCGAGACGGTCGGCGTTACCCTGGAGCGGGTCTACCCGCTGGGTCCGACCGACGACGCGCCCGTCGCTCGTCGGTGGGACCTGACGCCCGCACAGGAGGCGGCTCTCGAAACGGCCCTGGGGATGGGCTACTTCGAGGTCCCCCGCGAAGCGACCGCAAGCGAGGTCGCAACCGAGCTGGGAATCGGAAAATCGGCGTTTCTCGAACGCCTCCGGCGCGGACAGAGCACGCTTTTTCGCCAGCTCCTCTCCGGCAACAGGAGTTAAGTGACGAAGCCGATAGGGTTCGATAATGACCGCGCGAGGCGAGCCATGAGCGAGGAACGAGTGACCGTCGGCACCGAGAGCAGTGGTCAAAAGCCGATCGAGATGCCGGTCGTCCAGCTTCTCACTGGACGGGGATTCATCACCGGGAAGTCCGGATCGGGCAAGTCGAACACCGCGAGCGTCGTCGTCGAGGAGCTGCTCGAGGCCGGATATCCCGTCCTCATCGTCGACACGGACGGCGAGTACTACGGACTCAAAGAGGAGTACGAACTCCTACACGCCGGTGCCGACGAGGAGTGTGACATCCAGGTCGGGCCCGAGCACGCGGAGAAGGTCGCGGAACTCGCACTGGAGGGGAACGTCCCGACCATCCTCGACGTCTCGGGCTACCTCGACGAGAACGCCGCCGACGAACTGCTGCGCGAGACCGCCCGCCACCTCTTCGCGAAGGAGAAGAAGCTCAAGAAGCCGTTCCTGCTCGTGGTCGAGGAGGTCCACGAGTACATTCCCGAAGGAGGTGGAATGGACGAGACGGGCCGGATGCTGATCAAGGTCGGCAAACGCGGACGCAAACACGGCCTCGGAATCGTCGGCATCAGCCAGCGACCCGCCGACGTGAAAAAGGACTTCATCACGCAGGCGAACTGGCTGGTCTGGCACCGCCTGACGTGGGACAACGACACCAAAGTAGTGGGACGGATCGTCGGCAGCGAATACGGCGAGCGCGTGGCGGATCTCGACGCGGGCGAGGCCTTTCTGCAGACGGACTGGACCGACGGCGACGTCCGGCGGGTGCAGTTCAAGCGAAAGCGGACGTTCGACGCGGGCGCGACCCCGGGGCTGGAGGACTTCGAGCGGCCCGAACTCAAGTCCGTCAGCGACGGGCTGGTCGGGGATCTCCAGTCGATCACCGAGAACCAGGAGCGCGAGCGAGAGCGGGTCGCCGAACTCGAACGCGAACTCGCGGGGCGGGACCGCCGGATCGACCAGCTAGAGCGCGAACTCGAATCGGCCCGCGACGTGAGCGAGGCGGCCCGGCAGATGGCCGAGGCGCTCTCGGGCGAAACGACGATCGAACCCGCACAGGCGACGCTTCCCGACGTGGGGATGGACGAGGAGCTAGAGCGACTCAGATCGGAGAACACCGCGCTCGAAGCCGAGATCGAGGAGCTGCGCGAGCGGTTGGAGGCGGCGAAATCGGAGGATCGATCGCCGGGCAATGCCAACGCCGAGGTCGGAGTCACCGAGGACGGGGCGAACGGTGGGAGCGCGGAGGCCGCGGGGATCGCCGCCGAGATCGAGGCCGCGAGCCGGCGTTCGCTCTGTAGCGAGACCCAGACGTGGACCGTGATCGAGGCGCTCGCAGCGCGAGAGGGCGCGACCGCCGCCGAGATCGAATCCGCGGTGGCCGCGCCGTTCCAGCACGTCTGGACCCTCCTATTGGAGCTTCGGGGGTGTTCCTGCGTCGAGTGGCATTCGGATGGAACCTACACGCTCTCGCCGGCCGCGCGCGATCTCGTTCTGGAGAGCGCCGACCCGCTCGCGCCCTGAGCGACGCTCCGACCGAAAGTATACTTACCCGGGCCGAATCGAATCGGCCATGCAGATCACCGACGAGGCGGGCGTTCGACGGATCACGTTCGACCGCCCCGACGCCCTGAACGCCTTTACGACCGACGCCGCCGCCGAGCTCGCCGACGCGCTTTCCGAGTGTGACCCCGCCGACCTCGACGCGATCGTGCTGACCGGCGAGGGACGGGCCTTTAGCGCCGGCGGCGACGTCGGGTCGATGGCAGAACGCGAGGAAACACCCGAAGAAGCCTACGAACGGATCGACGCGACGTTCGGCCGGCTGGCCGAAACGGCCATGTCCTCTCGCGTGCCGATCGTCGCGCGGGTCAACGGCGACGCCGTCGGCGCGGGGATGGCGATCGTCGCGCTGTCGGACTTCGCGTACGCCGTCGAGGACGCGCGCTTCAGCGCCGCGTTCGTCCGCGTCGGGCTGATCCCCGACACCGGCGGCACGTTCCTCCTGCCCCGGCTCGTCGGCCTGCGGGCGGCGAAAGAGCTGGCCTTTACGGGCCGGTTTTTCGACGGCGAGGAGGCCGCCGACCTCGGACTCGTCAACGAGGTCGTCGCGGCCGAAGCGCTCGACGAGCGGGTCGACGACCTGCTCGACACCCTCGAGAAGCGTCCCACCCGGACCATCGGGCTGGCCAAGCGGACGATCCACGCGAACCTCGGACGCGGGTGGGGCGAGGCGCTCGATTACGAGAACGTGGTCCAGTCACAGGCGTACGCGATGCAGGAACACGGCGAGGGCGTCGCGGCGTTTCTGGAGGACCGTGAGCCCGAGTTCGACTCCTGATCACCCGTCGAGACGGATCTCCCCGCCGACGGTCGGGTTGCCGCGTCGATCGAGGTCGCCGTCCAGCCCCCCGACGACGAGGTCGCCCTCGACCGTCGGGTTGCCTCGAAGGGTCACGTCCTCTCCGACGGTCCCGCCGATCCGGAGATCGCCGCCGATCCTCGCGTTGCCCACACACCGGAGGGTACCCGCGACGTCGCCCGTGACGGTCAGATCGCCGATCTCGCTCGTTCCCTCGATTACGAGGTCGCCGCCGACGTCCCCCTCGACGACGAACCGGCCGGCGATCGCGCTCGATCCGGCGACGACGACGTCGCCGCGAACGCCGCCGACGGCGATCGCGTCGTGGCGCTCGCTCTCGACGACCAGGTCGGGAGTCGGCGACGCCTCGCCGACCGGCGCGAACAGCGGGAACGTGCGGTCGAACGCGCTCGTCGTCGGTAACTCGGGGTCAACGACAAGGTTC
>JAWARX010000184.1:0-5345 GCA_038893155.1 Halalkalicoccus sp. | reverse complement strand
TGAAACCCATATTTTTCGCTGAAGGTTGGATTTTCACTGAAGAGTGCAGTTCGGTATCCGTTTTCGGAAGCGCTTTTCGGCAACTTCGATTGGGACTTCGAAAACACTTCTCCTCTCCGAGTCGCTCCGTGCTCGATTGGCGTTTTTTGTGAGTAAAGCGTCGCGTGGGATGGAAACGTCCACGTACTCGGCGCATAGCACTCCTCAAATGTCACATCTGAAAACTGGTTAGAGAACGGCATCGTCTCTGAGGTCGCACTTGTAGCGCGTAAACAATCCCCAATGAGTACAAAAACGTGAGGCTGATCCATGTTTACCGATCATTGGCTGAGCAAATAAGTGTAACCATGTTGCATTGATTTCCCCTCTCCAACTCGCCCACGGCTCCGACGGCTCGCGCGAGCTCTATCACGTCGCCGAGGATCCCGGCGAGCGACGCGATCTCGCCGACGAGCGGCCCGATCTCGACACCCGCCTCGACGAGTGGCTCGACTCGTTCGAGCACGCCGACGCAAGCGGCTCGGTTTCGATGACTCGATCGACGAAGGACCGTCTCGAGGATCTGGGCTACCTGCAGTAGCGCCGACGTCCGCTCACGGAACCGTCCCGACGCACTCGACGAGGTCGTCCTCGGTCGTCCACCGACAGAGGCGACCGGCTTCATCGAGCAGATCGAAGATCGCGGTCTGCATCCCGCTGTAGGCGTCGTCGGGAGCGACGCCGGTGTCGATCTCCTCGTCGGTCAGTCCGCGATATTCTCGCTTGAACACGTGTGTCTTCACGAAGTACTCCTCCAGCGCGGTGAAATATCCCTGTTCGACGAGGAACCCGCCGCGCCCGTGTTCCGCGACGCCGACGATGGCGTCGGTGTAGTCCGCCAAGAGACGAAACTTCAGGTACGTGTTGGTCCACTCGCTGCGGATATCGACCATCAAGAACGCGTACGCTCGGTCCCTGCGATTGAGCCGGTCCTTGACGAGCTGGAGTCGACGGATCTCCGGCCGGCCGTAACTCCCGAGGACGAAGTACGTCCGCTCCGTCGTGAAGATCGCCGATAGCTCGCCGACCGTTCGTTTGATCTCTTCGTATTCTTCGGGCGTGAGCGACCGCTCGTGAAGGTACTCGGTCGCCCTCTCGGCCAGCTCCTCGACCCCCGGATTCTCGCCCATCGAACCGACCGACGTCCCTTCGATACTTCAATACTGTGACCGGTCCGTACACCACATCGTCTTCAACCGATTCGTATTTGAGCGAAATACATTTGTGTACTCCCGCCGTACGACCGCCCAATGAGCGTTTCCGACCGCACGCCGGCCGATCTGGACCGCGATCGCGAGCGCCTGAACGTCGTCACGCAGGAAACCCGCTTCTCGCTGGTTCAGGACGTGATCGGCCATCCCAGTGGGCTCCCGACCCTGAAGGAACTCGATTACGTGAACCCGAGCAAGAGCCGGACGACGATCCGCCAGCACCTCGAACGGCTCGTCGATGCCGACGTCCTCGAACCCGTCACCCTCCCCGAGGAGCGTCGTCGGAACGACCTCCCGTACCGGTTCTACGGCCTGAGCGAGGAGGGGCGTCGCTTCCTCGAGGATCACAAGCTACTCCGTGCCGAGGACACGCTCCGGGCAATCTACTCGCGAGTCGAGAAGACCGACGCGATCGAACGCTACGAGAACGCACCCCGACCCGAGCGATAACGGTTCGTCCACCCTGCCGGGACGTGAGAGCCCTTCGAAACCCTTCTCGGCTCGCCTCGTTCGATCGTATCCGAGGGACGACGGTACTACCCGTGTGTCGCCGTTGCTACTCGATTCGGTTCTCGCGCAGAAATCCGAGGAGGTGCCGGAGATCCGACTCGGGATGCCCTCGAAGTGGACTGTCGGGTATCTCTCCGTCGAGATGCAGGTGGTGTGGGAACGTGGCTACATCGTCGTGATGCGGCGCGTTGTCGAACCGGACGACCGAGGTCTCCGACTGCCAGTGGTAAGAGTACTTTTCGGCGGACAGCCAGACGTCGAGGAAACTCCCGTCGACGGCGAAGACACGCAGGTTCTTCGGCGCGTCCCCCGGATCGCGCTCGACCCGTGTGTCCTGGATTACCTCTGGAAACTCGGTCAGCGCGATCCGTTTCAGTTCGAGATAGACGTCGAGAGGTCTTCGAGCGCCGTTACCCGGTCCTGAAGGTTCTCCCATTCTATTACCTCCTCCCACGTCGGATGTTCCGGTTCGCTTCCGTCCGCTATTCGAACTTCGAGTTCCTCGATGCTCTCGACGTCGTACGTCGTTTTGATCTCGTTGATGCGGATCCTCGCCTCCCGGAGTTCTCGCTCGACGTACGACTCCAGCCCCTTTCGAAGAACGGCGTCCTCGCTGTCGCCGGTGGCGTCTGCGACCGCTTCGACAGGAGACCGCGACATGCCACGTAATACGAACGATTCCTGCAAGAAGGTTTCGGACGTCCCCGTCCGACCCGGAGTCCACGCCCGTTCTTGCTGTGTCGGTTTCTACCGTTCGTCCGAGATCCGCTCTAGAACTTCTGTCGTCCGCTCGACCGTATCGCGCCAGGTGAACTCCCGTTCGACGACGGGCCGCCCCTCGGCGAACGCCCCCGAGAGCGCCCGGTCTAACCCGCGGGCGAACGCCGAAACGTCCCCGACCGGTACGGTCGTGCCCGCCTCGCCGATCACCGGGACGACCTGCTCTAAGTCCGAACAGACGACCGGCACGTTCGTCGCCATCGCCTCAAGCACCGTCCGGGGCAGCCCCTCGGCCCGGCTGGGCAACACGAGCGCGTCGGCGCTCCGGTAGAGCTCCGGCATCTCGTCGTACGGGAGTTGCCCGAGAAAGCGAACTGCATCCTCTAGCCCCGCCGCCGAAACCTGCGCTTCGAGGTCCTCCCGAAGCGGCCCCTCGCCACAGAGGTACAGCCGGGCGTCGGGATGTGTCTCGCGCACGCGTACCATCGCCGCCACGGCGTCTCCGGGTCGTTTCCCCTCGACCAGCCGTCCGACGAACAGCGCTACGGGCCCGTCGTGCTCGATCCGGTCGCTTCCGTCTCCCGCGGGCGTAAAGCGCTCCGTGTCGATCCCGTTCGAGACGACCTCGATCTCGCTTTCGACGCCGAACGCCCGTACTCGCTCCCTGTCCTCGGCGGTGTAACAGAACACCCTGTCGGCGCGGTCGAACGTCCACCGGCCGACGCTCTTGAGGTAGGCGTCGAACACCCACTCGGGGGCGTTCTGGGAGTAGAGTCCGTGATTCGTGATCGCGAGCGGCAGATCCGAAACGCGACGCTTCAGCGCCGCGAGGTTCGTCGAGAAGTACAGATGCGAGTGGGCGTGCAGCACGTCGAACCCGCCGCTCTCGAAGAGGTGCTTGGCGATACCTGCGGAGATGTCGTTGCCGAGCAGTTCGACCGTTGACGGGTAGCGAACGAGCGTGTAGCCGGCGCGCTCTTCGACGTGCGGGTCGCCGTCGCCGACCGTCAGGACGGTCACGTCGTGGCCCATCGCGGCCTGATCGCGGCTCATGGCGTGGACGTGGTACGGCCCGCCGCCTTTGACGTCGGGATAGATCTTCTGGGCGACGCGGAGGATTCGCATACGTGCAGTCGCTCCGTGGCTACAATCAATCTGCTGATATCCTACTTCGCCGACCGCTGGTCGATCCCCGCATCGGGATCCCGCCCCCGAACGAGCGCGTAGACGTCGGTGACGGCGATCCAGACCTGTCGGATCACGATCTTCAGGTCGAACCACAGGGACTGTTTGCGGATGTACTCTAGATCGTAGCGGAGCTTCGCCTCGGGGTTCGTACTCGAGACTTCGTTGACCTGGGCCAGGCCGGTCAGTCCGGGCTTGACGAACCAGCGCTTTCGCCACCGGACGGCTTCCTCTTCGAGCAAGGCTTCCTCGTCGGTCCAGACCGCACGCGGGCCGACGGCGCTCATCTCACCAGTGAAGATCGCCCACAGCTGAGGGAGCTCATCGAGGTTCGACTTGCGCAGCAGTCGACCCACGCGGGTGATCCGGTCGTTCTGCTCGTCGTCGACCGGGTCGACCGACTCGCTTTCGGGCAGCATCGTGCGGAACTTGCGCACCTCGAAGGTTCCCCCGAGACCGGCGGTCCGACTCTGGCTGTAGAAGACCGGCCCCGGACTATCGAGCTTGATCGCGAGTGCGATCACGATCAAAAGCGGCGCGAACACGAGCAGTCCGGTTCCGGAAAACGCGAGATCGAACGCGCGTTTGAACAGCCGGTCCTGGGGGTCCCACGGTTCGAGGTCGACCGTCATCAGGTCGCCGGCGGTCTCCTCGGAGAGCAGGACGCTGTCTGCGTGTTCGCGCATCACCTTCGCCTCGATGCCGTACTTGTGGCAGGTCTCGAGGACGCCGAAAAACTCCCCCCGATCGGTGTTCTCGAACGCGAGAACGACGGTGTCGATGTCGCGATCGACGAGGATTCCTTCGAGCCGCGAGACCCCGCCGAGATACTCGATGCCGCCGATCGTGCGCCGCAGCGCCCCGCCGTCGGTGATCGCCCGCTCCATACCGCCGGTTTCGACGATCAGCGGCGGCGAGAGATACCCGAGGACGGCCATCTCGACCGCCGCCGCCGCTCGCTCGATCCGATCGGGAGCGTCCCCGACGACGACCGCCCGTCCGTCCTCGCCCGTCGGTCGGTTGCGTATTGCGAGGAACCACGCCGGAACCGCCACGAGTAACACGGCGCCCGTCACGAGGAGCGTCGATCGGGGGAGCCGATACGACCAGTTGAAGTAGCCGACCGTCGCGAGCGCGAGGATCGCGACGATTACGCGTTTTTGCGCCAGCCAGATCGTATCCAGCATCCGTCTCGGTCTCGGTTTGTAAAACGGGATCAGACAGACGAAGACGATCGGGACGCTCATCCCGACGGCGATCAGCAGCTCCGTCCCGTCGAGTATCGTCGGATCGAGGCGACTGAACAAGGGAACGTACGTCGTGACGAGCGCCTGCGCGAGCGGGTGGTTCGCGACGAGGACCGCCACCAGCGTCGTGACTACTGCCCCGATGACACTCGCCACCCTGTACTGCCACCCCGACACCATCGACTGGATCGACTATTGGATGCTAAATAAGTATTTTGTACGACAAATAGATACTTCATCTATATACTTGAATAAAACGGCCCTGTCACGAAGTGTGATAAAAACTACCGCATCGATAGATATCTGAATCGCGATTCACGGCTTGGCTGAACGGGTACGCCGGCCGATCGGATGCGCCGTCCGTTCGGGGTCGTGGGGGAACGCCGCCTCGGTATTTTTTTGTGCCCTTCCGCGAGAGACCCTACGATGACCG
>JAWARX010000183.1:0-5364 GCA_038893155.1 Halalkalicoccus sp. | reverse complement strand
CTCGTGCGCTACGCCCGCGCGGGGGCCTCCCATCGGGCCCGCTCGTTCCCTCCGTTCCCTCGCGGCCACGCTTTATCGCCCCTCGCTCACTGGGTTCGTCACCGGCGGCGAAGCCGCCGGTTTCCAGCGGGACCTTCGGTCCCGCTCGGCTCGCGGCGATCCCATCGTGCCCGTGCCTGTTCGTTCGCTGCACCCGCTCACTGGACTCTCACATGCTTCGTTTTTACTGCCGGCAGACGGAACAGTGCCCGTTGGTCGCTACCGGCTCGAATGGAGGGCGACGCGTCAGCGGCGGGACGTTCAGTTTCCGTCGAACTGCTCTGCGGCCTCGACCCACGCTTGGGCTTGCTCCTCCGAGACCTCCGCGGCCTGTGCGATCGCATCGGTCTGGGCCTCGGCGAGCGCTTCCACGCTGTCGATGCCCGCGTCGGTCAGACGCTCGGCGTAGGTCCGGCCGAGCCCTTCGAACTCCTCGAAGCTCTCGGTCAGCGCCTGCGTGCCCTCTTCGATCGCCTCGGCGCCCTGCTCGCTCGCGTCCTCCATCCCTTCTACGATCTCGATGGAGGTCCCCTCCGCGCGATCGCTCGCCTCGACCACCGACTCCATCGAGCGCTCGAACAGCTCCTTCTGGCGCTCGGTCAGCTCCTCGTAGGCAGAGAGCCCCTCTTCGACGCTCTCTTCGACGGCGTTCCACGTTTCGTCCTGCGCTTCGGCGAGCGCCTCGAAGCCCTCTTGTATCTCCGATTGACGGTCGTCGGGACCGCCCCACATCCCCGCCGAGGCGCTCATCCACTGACGAGTCATCTCGAAGCCCTGCTCTTGCACCGAGCGTTGGGCGTTCAGACCGTTTCTGACCGTCGCCTCGACCATCCGGCGCTGGAGTTCGAGCCCCTGTTCGACCGACTGCTGTGTCCCTTCGAGCGACGCCCGCTGCAGATCGAACATCGCGCTCATCGGTGTCGTTCGTGTCATTTTGATCACTTCGTCGGGAACGTCGTCCCCATCGTACGCATCGACCGCCGAACGCATAAGCTCTACCCTTGATTGCCATTAAATGGTACTTAGCGCCATTCGATGACGGTAGAATTCAGTGCGTTTTTCTCCCGGCCCCCGAGAGTTCCGGATATGGACCCGCTCATCGCGGCGTTACGGGAGGCCGAGGCCGTCCAGTACGGCGAGTTCGAGCTCTCACACGGCGGTACGAGCGACTACTACGTCGATAAGTACCGCTTCGAGACGGATCCGGGCTGTCTCTCGCTTATCGCGGAAGCGTTCGCCGAGCGGGTCGGGACGGAGAAACTCGCGGGCGTCGCCCTCGGGGCAGTGCCGTTAGTAGCGGTCACCAGCGTCGAGACCGACCGACCGTACGTGATCGTTCGCAAGCAGCGAAAGGAGTACGGCACCGCCAACCTGATCGAGGGCACTCTCGCGGCGGGCGAAAAGGTCCTCCTCATCGAGGACATCGCCACGACGGGCCGGAGCGCCGCGGACGCGGTTTCGGCGCTCCGAGAGGCGGGCGCGCGCGTCGAGCGCGTCCTCGTCGTCGTCGATCGAGAGGAAGGCGCGCGCGAGCTGCTCGCCGAACGCGACGTCGAACTCGACGCGTTGCTCACCGCGAGCGACCTCGTAGCGCGGTAGTGTCCGCCGCCGTGCGTGTTTACTCGTCCGACCGATCCGGGATGTTCAAGTTCGTGCAACTCGCTCCTCGGATATGAACAGAGCCGAGAAGGCCGCCCTCCAGCTGCAGGCGGTCTCCGTACTGGATATGTTGAAAGAGACGCGAACGTACGACGAGCTCGCGGACCTGACCGGTCTGCCGGCGGGCGATCTCAACCGCTACGTCAACGGCCACGTCCTGCCGGGAGCCGAGCGCGCCCGCCAGGTGATCGAGGGGGTCGGCTACGAGACGCTCTCGGAGGAGCTCGGCACGCGGATCGAGCTCGATCCGGAGGGCTACGTCGACAACTCGGGAATCGTCTTCGATCAGCCCTTCCTGGACCTGCTCGCGCCGACCGCCGCCGAACATTTCGGGTTCGAGCACCCCGACGTTGTGCTGACCGCAGCCACCGACGGAATCACTCTCGCGTCGGCGATGGCGCGGTACTTCGACGCCCGGTGTGCCTACGCGAAGAAATCGAAGGAGACGGCGGTCGAGGAGTTTATCGAGGCCCGCGACCGGCTCGACTCGGGAATCGAACTCACCTACTACCTGCCGGCGTCGGCGCTCACCGCCGGCGATACTGTGCTGGTCGTCGACGACCTCATCCGCTCGGGCGAGACCCAGGAGCTCCTGTTGGACATCGCCGAGGGGGCTGACGCGCGGGTCGTCGGCGTCTTTGCCCTGATCGCTGCGGGCGAGGAGGGCACCGAACGCACAGGGGCGCGGATCGACGCTTCCGTCGGCGCGCTCTCGCACCTCGACTGACGCCCATACCGCGGGTGATACATATCTGTGCATACCTCTCGCTCGGATAGACAACAATAGTTAAATAATGACCTCTCTCTATGCTCACTCGTGTATTATGGGGATCGCTGAGCGCCTCCGGACGTACTTCGACGTCGAGGGGCAGGGAAGCGACGTCAGAACCGAACTGATCGCCGGGACGACGACGTTTCTGGCGATGTCGTACATCATCCTGGTCAATCCGGCCATCCTCTCGGAGGCGATCACGATCGAGGGCTACTCGCAGGGACAGGTCCAGCAGATGATCGCGATCGCGACGATCGTCGCGGCGCTCGCGGCGACGGTCGTGATGGCGTTTTACGCGCGTCGACCGTTCGCGCTCGCGCCGGGGATGGGACTGAACGCCTTTTTCGCCTTTACCGTCGTCCTCGGGCTCGGCGTGCCCTGGCAGACCGCGCTCGCGGCCGTCTTCGTGGAAGGGTTGATCTTCATCGCGATCACCGCCGTCGGCGCGCGAAAGTACGTCATCGAACTGTTTCCCGAACCCGTGAAGTTCGCCGTCGGGGCGGGGATCGGTATCTTCCTGCTGTTTATCGGGCTCCAGGAGATGCAGCTGGTCGTCGCCGACGAGGCGACGCTCGTCGCGCTTGGCGACGTCGCCGCCAGCCCCGTCGCCGGCCTCGGCGTACTCGGGCTCGCGGCCACGTTCGTCCTCTGGGCCCGCGGGATCAGGGGTGCGATCGTCATCGGCATCGTCGGTACCGCCCTGCTGGGATGGCTTCTGACCTTTGCGGACGTCTTTCCCCGGGGCGTCGTCACCCCCGAGGCGCTCGCGAGCCCCCAGTACGACATCACGCCGCTGGCCGGGGCGTTTCTCGACGGCCTCGCCGACATCGACCCGCTCACCTTCACGCTGGTCGTGTTCACCTTCTTCTTCGTCGATTTCTTCGACACCGCCGGAACCCTCATCGGGGTCTCGCAGTTCGGCGGCTTTCTCGACGAGGAGGGGGACCTCCCGGAGATCGAAAAACCGCTGATGGCCGACGCGGTCGGCACCACCGTCGGCGCGATCGTCGGCACTTCGACGGTCACGACGTACATCGAATCCTCGACCGGGATCGAGGAGGGCGGGCGGACGGGGCTGACCGCGCTGGTCGTCGCCGGGCTGTTCGCCCTGTCGCTGATCGCCGTTCCGCTGATCGCGGCGATCCCCGCCTACGCCTCCTACATCGCGCTCGTGGTCGTCGGGATCATCATGCTCCAGGGTGTACTCGACATCCAGTGGAACGACCCCGCGTGGGCCGTCTCGGGCGGGCTGACGATCACGGTGATGCCGCTTACGTACTCGATCGCGAACGGCCTCGCGGCGGGGATCGTCGCGTACCCGATCATCAAAGCCGCGATGGGCGAGACGGGCGACGTTCGGCCCGGCCAGTGGGCACTCGCGGCGGCGCTCGTGGGCTACTTCTACGTCCAGACGAGCGGGATGTTGCTCTGATACGCGTTCTCGGTGCCGACCATCGGTTCGGAGCCGATCGCCCGATCCACGGCGGCCTTCGACCCTCCGAAGTCTCCGGGTTCCACCGAGTATTTTCACGAGTCCGACGGTCGTGCGCACCGTCGACGAAACACCAGTGTGCTCTTTTGGCTCCGGTTCGTATCGTCGCCGATGGCATCCATCGAACTCTACGAACTGCAGGGCTGTCCGTTCTGTGCGAAAGTCAAGAGCAAGCTCGACGAACTCGGCCTCGAGTACGAATCGCACATGGTCCCGTCGAGCCACGCCGAGCGAACCGACGTGAAGGAAGTGAGCGGCCAGACGGAGGTTCCGGTGCTGGTCGACCCGGATCACGGCATCGAGGGGATGGCCGAGAGCGACGACATCGTCGAGTACTTAGAAGAGACGTACGGCTCGGCGGCCTGATGCCGGACTTCGGTACCGAGTACTCTTGTTTTCAGGCGTGTTCTTCGGGCGTCGTCGTCCGCTCGCGGATCAGGTCCCTGAGCTCCTGGCCGTCCCGGACCGACTCGGCCTCCTCGCGCTCGACGATCGCGGTGCCCTCGACCTCCTCTTTGGGGGCTTTATCGACGAAGTAGACCGATCGGGTGAGCGTGACCTTCCCGAGCGAGCCCATGATCCGGGCGCGCTTTTCGGCCGTCTTCGTGAACTCGGAGTTGCCGGTGAGAAGGCTTTCCTCCTCGCTCGTGTCCTCGCCGACGGCCTTGAACGGCGCGCGCGTGGTGGGGTGGACCTCGAAGCCCGCACGCGTGAGCACCGCGGTGATCCCCTCGTCCTCCGGCTCGACCGCGGGATCCTCGGGCGTGGGTTCGGCGTCCCTCACCTCCCCTGCGCCCTCCAGTACGTCGACCGGACTGGTCAGGGGCGCATCGAAGAGCTCCTCTAAGGCCATCGCCACCTCGATCGAGGCGTTCATGCCGTCTTCGTACTTCGAGACGGTTCTTCGGGAAACGCCGAGCTCGGAGGCCAGCTGGCCCAGACTCCAGCCGCGTTTCTGGCGCTCGTCCGCGAGGATCTCGCTGTCGATGCTGACGTATAGCCCGCCCGGGGCGGCGTAAATGAGGGGTGGAACGTTCTCGACGAACAGATCGAGCGCCGTGTCGGGGCTGAAAACGGGCACCCCGTGACGGAAGTAGACGACGCCGGGTTTCAGCTCCTCGTTTCGGGTTCGCAGGCCGATAACGAACGGGGTGGCGTTCAGGTAGGTTCCGAGCCTGCGCATCTCCGCACCGGTCACGCCGTCGAACCCGTCGACGTTGCCGAGGATCTTCACGAGGATCAGGTCCTCGCCGCGGCGGGCGGCGACGTCGAAGCTCTTCGGGCGGATCGCACACCGGTCGCTCACCACGAAGCCCGCGTCCTCGAGCATCGCAGTCACGTTTCCGACCAGTGCTGACCGTGACATAACCATATATAAGCCATTCGAACCATATATGTGTTG
>JAWARX010000182.1:0-5401 GCA_038893155.1 Halalkalicoccus sp. | reverse complement strand
CGTGCATTCTAGCTACTAGTTGTGCGCGCAGCCGTTAATACTCTCGTATAGACTTGTTGCCATCAGTGTGATCCCACGGCGGTGGCTCTGGGCTCTCTCCTTGTGAATTATTTCGAGGACACCGCGGTACCAGTGAACCATCTGGTGTCGTCCATCGGGGTCAGTGTAGCCAGTCAGATCTCTCAGGTGCAGATATCACCGATCTCGTTCGATTCCCGTTCGAGAACGTATGAGCTTCTGCGAGGATCACTATAGAACCTGCTCGATATGAGCGATCAATTATATACACCGTCCATGAACACCGTAACAAGTATATAAATTCCTTCGATAATTAGGCCAACATCATTTGACTCCCGATAGCCAATACGATCGCATGAGCGATGGTGTGTTGGTCGGTGCCGGATCGCTGGACGACGTTCACTCACGTCGAAGAGACGGAGGTACTCGCGAATGAGCGTGATCGCCCACTTCACGATTCCGGCCGACGAGTTCGCCCTCGGACGACTGCTAAGTCTCGATCCTGCTATCGAGGTCCATCTCGAATCGATGATCCCGACCAGCGAGACGATGATTCCGTATTTCTGGACCCGGAACGTTTCCGCATCGCGGGTCGAAGAGGTGCTTGCGAGCGATCCGGTCGTCACGCGCGTCACCGTCCTGGACGAGGTCGGTGACGAGGCGCTCTTTCGTGTCGAGTGGTCCGAGGAGATCAACGGCCTCATCGACGCCCTGCGGGATTCTCATGCGGTGATCGTCGAGGCGATCGGCAGCAACGACGTCTGGTCGTTGCGGCTTCGTTTCGACGACTACGAGACGCTCTCGGTGTTCTACCGGACCTGCGTGCAGCGCGAGATCAAGCCGGCGCTCGAACGCGTCCACAACCCGGTCGATCCGAGCATGAGCGCCGAACGCGGGTTAACGAAAGAGCAACAGGAAGCGGTAATGGCTGCGTACGAACTCGGTTACTATAGCGTTCCCCGGCAGGTGACGCTCCGCGATCTCGGCGAGCATCTGGGGATCTCTGATGTCGCAGCCTCCCAGCGTCTCCGTCGTGGGCTTGCAACGCTCGTTGGGGCAACTGTGGCGACACACTCGACTGGCGGATACGAATAAAGGAGGGGACGGTAGGGGGAGGGTAGATCTCTCTTCGTTCAGGAGCGGTACGGGCCTTATTCAGCACTCAGAGCTTCCCTCGTCGACTTGTCGTTGTGGTTTGACGTTCCAGGCGATCGAAGAACTGTCGCGGGGCGACATAGCATAAACGCCTTTACTCACGAAGCCCAACCCTCTGGCAAGGCGGGCGCTCATATGCAGAGGAAGGACATTGAAATAGGAAGCTTGCGAACAGCGTTCAATTCACGACTACGAGGTACACGATGAGCGTCTACGCCGAGTTCTCGGTCTCACCATTGGTCCTCTCGCTCGCGACCACGCTCCCGGAGGACGTCGAGGTGACGATCGAGCTCGAACCACTCGTGCCGATGGACAGCGACGTCCAGTACCTCTGGATCACGGGCGAGGAGCGAGAGATCGGTGTCGAGTACCTCCGAGACGAGCCCTCGATTCAGGTGCTCGAGATCGTCGACGAACTCCCGGATCGACTGCTCATCCGTGTCGAGTGGGAAAATCAGGACTCCCGACTGTTCCACATCGCCACTGATCTCGATGGTGTAGTGATCGGCGCGACGAACCGGTCGGAAACCGGGTGGTCGGTCCAGATTCGATTCCCGTCACAGGACGCACTCTCGACGTTCTACGACCGCTGTACGCAAGCGGGTATATCTATAGTGCTGAGCGACATCCACGTCGCGTCGTTCCCACACGAGTCCCCCTCGTTCGGGCTCTCGGAGAAGCAACTCGAAACCGTCCGTCGGGCATACGAGGCCGGCTATTTCGAGGTCCCGCGGGGAAAGACGATCGAGGAACTCGCCGAAGAATCCGGTATCTCCTCACAGGCGGTCTCCGAACGCCTCCGGCGGGGGATCAACTCGCTCGTCGAGGCGACGTTCATCGAGGGGGAAAGCGAGGCGCCGGAGGGATCTCAGGCGGAGCTTCGACACGACTGAAGTGAAGAGTGCATGAACTGCCGGGGATGATGCGCAATCTTGCCAGCTACTCGCCCGACTCGCCATCGGTATCCGCGGAGGTGGAGGAAGTCGTACTCCATCGTCCGCTCGTTCGATCCGATTTCGGTCGCTCGTCGTGCTCCGGAACGGACGCCTCGATGACGGTCGCGAGACCCCTGCGGAGTCGCTGTGAGACGGCGGCGTCGGAGATGCCGAGTTCCTCCCCGAGATCGCGGAGCGTCACCTGTCGGGGAACGTCGAAGTAGCCGCGTTCGAGAGCCATGAGCAGCGTTTCACGCTGGGTCTCGGTGAGCGTGAAATCGAGGCCGAGGTGGTTCGGAATCCCCGGGTTGTGGACGCTGTCGAGTGATATCCTGATATCGTGATCGGCACAGTAGCGGTAGAACGCGGTCAGGTCCCTGTGCGTGTCGAAGCGGAGTTCGAGGTGCCAGGTCTCGCCCCGACCGTACGCCTCGAGTAACACCCCGCCCGCGTCGATAACCCCTCCCAAGATCCCGTTGGTGGATTCGGGCCACTCCATACGAACGAGCGCCTCGTCACCGATCTCATCGACGACAGTGATGGATTCGGCCTCGACGACCTCCGAGAGGCCTGCTTTGATCTCCTCTAAGCTCTCGTTCGAGACACGAATGTAGGGGATAATCCGCTCGCCGAGGGGGATAGCTCGCTCTAAGTGGACGGTCAGATCGGGCTGTGAGCGGAAGGCTCGTCCGAGCGGGAAATCAGCCGTCTGGATGGTTATGTTCGCGATGACGCTCATTCCCGATTCCTAGTCACCGGTACTCGCTCCAGCTATAAAAGTACCTTCGCAACCAATGGAGATATCGTCTGTACGGGACGTGTCTCGGTATCGAAGGTCGGTATCCGATCGGTCGCCGACAGCGGTTTCCATTAACATCGAAGGCCCTCGTCTCGGTGGTAGGGTGCCACCGTGGGAAAGGACGGACCCGAACATGATGAGTTCAGACGAGAGCGACCCGTACTATCTAGTGCCGGTGATCTCCCCGAGGCGGAGAGCCACGAGGCGACCCCCGACGATCGAACTCCCCGGAACGCGTTCGAACCCGGGTCCCCGATCGGCCCGACCGGCGCCCGCTTCGGAACCGAACGATCCGACCGAGAGGGGCGTCAGGCGGCCTCGAGGACGAGTTCACACAGCTTGCGCTGGGATTCTCGGAGGTGGAGACTGAACGTGGACTGCGAGATGCCGAGCCCGCCCGCGAGTTCCCTCCCCGTCTGTACGCGCGGTGACTCGAAGAACCCGCTCCGGTAGGCGGTCTGGAGCACCTCCAGCTGACGGGGTGTCAGTCGCTCCCTGAGTGCCATTCTGATCGTCTGCCGTGTCCGAAACGGTCGGGACCGCGTCGTCCGCGAGAGCAGTTCACCGTCGGGAAGTCGCTCCCAGAGCGCTTCGACGAACTCGCGGACGTCCTCCGACTCGGACAGGTCGACGACGAGCGTGATCGTCCCTCGGTCGATGGACATCGAACGTACCGCTACCTCTCGAGTGACGAGCATCGACACGAGCGACGAGTCGGCTATGCGTGCCCTGAACAGCGCGTCCTCCCCTTGCCCTGCGAGGCAGGTGAGCTCCTCGATAGCGAGGATCCGTTCACCGGCAGCGGTGATATCCGATGGTGAGACGCCCCGCGCGGTGAAGAAGACGGTCGGGACGTCGTTCGCCCCGGGGACGAGCCCCTGAACCGCTATCTCGCAGTTCGTCTCGCGAGCGAGGCGGGAAAGCGGTGTATCCGCGTCGGAGGACCTGAGCGCGAGTTCGACGACGCTGTCGGATCGTCTCGTCGTCCTCGCCTCGATAGCGCTGATCGCGTGAGCGATGGTCTCACCGAGTTCCGCCAGAACGTCGGTCTCGCGCTCGTCGGGCCGTGGGTGTCCGCCGTAGACCGTCAGGACACCGTACAGCGACCCGTCGTACACGAGCGGGACCGCGACACTCGATCTCGCGCCCCGTTCGAGTGCGTCCACACGCCACGGAGCCGTCCGTGTGTCGGTCGCGATGTCCGGGACGGTCTGCATCTCGTGTGTCCGGAACGCGGCGACGAGCGGGTCCTCGCTCGGTGCGTCGTCGACGCTCACCGTTCGGGTTTCTAGGTACTCGCCGTCGACGCCCGCCCAGGCGGTCGGTACCATTCTGTCGGTCGCCCCGTCGTACTCGCCGAGCCAGGCGAACTCGAAGAGTTCGGAGTCGGCCAGTCGCTCGCAGACCGTTCGATCGATCCCCTCGCGCGTCTCGGCGCTCACTATCGCCTGATCGATCGCTCGAATGAGCGAGTTGAGCCGATCGAGGCGCTCTAACTCCTCGTTCTGGCGCGCCAGTTCTCGTTCGCCCTCGGCACGGTTCCACGCCGTCTCGAGCGTCACCCTGAGCGTTTCCACCAGGTCGATCGTTCGCCCGTCGAAGCGCTCTCGCTGGAGCGATCCCGCGAGGACGACGCCGTGTCTGCCGAGCGGCAGCAGTACGAAACTCCAGAGGCGTTCGTCCGCAGCGACGTGGTCGTCGGTCGGCTCGGTGCCGATCACGATGTCGTCGTCGATGAACGCCTGCCAGACCCGATCTGCGAACTCCTCGGATCGGTACACCGGGGTTTCGTCCCTCTTCACGTCCGTAACGCTGGCGTACTCTCGAAGTTCGCCGTCGATCTCGTCGTAGCGCCACAGCGCGGCGTACTCCACGTCGAGGACGCTCTGGACGAGTTCAGCCCCGCGGTCGCGTATCTCGTCCGCATCGATTTCGAGCAGTTCGCGACTGGCGGTGTTGAGCCGGTCGAGTTCCGCCTCGCTCTCGCGGACGGCTTCTACGGTCTGCTGGTGCTCGATGAGATCGGCGGCCTGGCGTGCCAGGATGTCCAGCCGACTCAAATCGCGTTCGGAGGGGTCGTGTACGGTTTCCCAGTGCGTGGAGAACATGCCGAGCAGGTCCCCTCCTCGCGACACGAGTGGTGTAGTCTGTACCGCCCGAATCCCTGTCTGAAGATAGATCTCGCGGTCGTCCGACCCGGCCATGAACGTACACCGCTCGACGTCCCGGACGATGACGCGCTCGCTCGTCTCGAGGGCTCTGGCACAGGTGCTTCCGTCCGCGGGAGTGACTCGGCTCCACGACGATTCGGCCACCCCGTTGAACCCCCGGTGGGTGACGAGTTCGAGGTCGTTCCGCTCGCGATCGTACAGCTGAAAGCTCGCGAAGTCGGCGTCCAAGATCTCGATCGCGGCATCGATCACCCGGTCGGAGAGACTCCCGATATCGTCCTCCTGGATCAGTTCGGTGCTAATCCCCTGTAATGTACGCGTCG
>JAWARX010000181.1:0-5404 GCA_038893155.1 Halalkalicoccus sp. | reverse complement strand
TGCGGGAGACTATGCAGACGTGCGAGGTGCCGAGCCCCTCGCGGAAGGCTTCGAGATGGGCGCGTCCCTGCGCTCCGGCGCCCACGACGAGGAGCGCGCCATGGGGGTCGGGGGCGAGTTCGCGGGCGGCGAGCAGGGAGAGTGCCGCCGTGCGCCGGGCGGTTACGGTGCCACCGTCGAGGATGCCGAGCCGCTCGCCGGTAGACGCCCGCATCACGACGACCTCGCCCCGGATGGTCGGGAGATCGCGTTCGGCGTTGCCGGGATGGACGGTAACGAGCTTGGTGATCGCCACCTCTCCGTCCGAGGCGGGCATCACTAAGAGGATGCCGTCTTCGGGCAGCGGCACGGAGAGCCGGGGCGGCGCCTCTATGCGCCCCGAGCGGCGGGAGAGGGCGACCTGCCGGATGCTGTCGGCGAGCGCCGGATAGGGGAGGCGGGCGGCGGTCTCGCCGGCGTCCAGTATCCGGCTCAAATGCCGTCCACCTCCGGCAGGGTGTACTCCAGGTCGGCAGGGAGGTCGGGGATGTCCATCTGGGCCTTCTGGAGCCTGCCCGCGTAGTCCCAGTTCATTGCCTGCCAGCGGGTGAACTGGTCGAGGACCCAGATCCCGGAGAGCCTGCTGCCGTTGCCGCTTCTGCCGTTGCCGCCGAAGGGGAGGTGCGCCTCCGCGCCACTGGTGGTGTTGTTCGCGCTCACCATGCCAGCCGAGACGCCCCACGAGCGCACGCCCGACCGCGAGCATCTGCTGTTGGCCGCCGCTCATCGTCCCTGCCTTCTGGTCGCGCCGTTCCTCGAGGATCGGGAAGTAGTCGTAGACGGCGTCGTAGCGCGTCTCGCTACCCGTATTGATCGTCTCGCCCATCCGGAGGTTCTCCGCGACGGTCAGGGACGGAAAGACGTCCCGGCCCTGGGGTACGTAGCCGATCCCCGCGCGGGCGCGGGTGTCCGCGGGGTCGTGAGTGACCTCGCGGCCGGCGAAGTGGATCGACCCCGAACCGGGCTCCAGCAGGCCGATGACGCTCTTCATCAGCGTCGTCTTACCCGCGCCGTTCTTGCCGATCACGCCCACGACCTCGCCCTCGCCGACGTCGAGGTCGACCCCGCGGAGCACGGGCGTCGAGCCGTAGGAGGCGTGCAGATCCTCGATCGCGAGCATCTACACCGCCTCCCCCAGGTAGACGTCCCGGACCTCGGAGTCGTTCGCGACCGCCTCCATCCCGCCCTCGGTGAGGATCGACCCCTGATGCAGCACGGTCACTCGTTCTGCGATCGCCCGGACGAACGCCATGTCGTGTTCGATCACGAGCAGGGCGGTCCCCGTCGACTCGTTGAGGTCGATCAGCAACTCGGCGATCCGGTCGGTCTCCTCGACCGAGAGGCCCGCCACCGGCTCGTCCAAGAGGATGAGGTCGGGATCGAGCGCACTCGCCATCGCGATCTCCAGGCGCTGTTGCTGGCCGTGAGAGAGCGCGTCCGCCTCCACTTCCGCCTCGGCTTCGAGGTCGAACCGGGCGAGGGCGGCGTCGATCGCCCCGTCGAGTTCCGACCCCGACTCGCGGCGCTGGAGCGCGAGCCGGAGGTTCTCCCGAGCGCTGAACTCGCCGTAGACGCTCGGTACCTGGAATTTCACGCTGAGGCCTCGGTCGATCCGCTCGTGGGGCGAAAGCGAGTCGATCTCCTCGCCGGCGAAGCGGATCGACCCCGCCGTCGGATCGAGCTGGCCGGTGAGCAACGAGAGCAGCGTCGACTTGCCCGCGCCGTTCGGCCCGATCAGACACCGTCGCTCGCCCGGCGCGATCGAAAGCGAGACGTCGTCGGTCGCCGTCACCCCGCCGAACTCCTTTCGCAGGCCCTCCGTGGAAAGGAGCGGTTCGGCGGCCATCAGTCGGCCACCTCCTCGTGGCCGCGGGCGGTCGGCTGCCCGCGATCGTCCGCGAGCCAGTCGGCGATCGCGGGCGCGACGCCCTCGGGCAACCAGAGGATCGTCACCAACAGTAGCGCGCCGACGACCACGAGCGCGTACTCGCTGCCGGTGATCGAGAGCTGCTGGGAGAGCCACTGGACCGCGTAGGTCGCGCCGATCGCGCCGAGCAACGAGTCCCGCCCGCCGACGCTCACCCAGACGACGGGAAGGGCGGCGAAGACGATGCCGAAGACGGCGGGGTTCATGTAGTTGCCCCAGGAGGCGTAGAGTACCCCCGAGAGGCCCGCGAGCGCGCCGCCGAGCGTAAAGACGAGCAGCTTGATCCGCTTCGTGTCGTAGCCCAGCAGTTCGGTCCGCTCTTCGTCCTCGCGGACGGCGACCATCGCCCGACCGAAGTCGCTGTTGACCAGCGCGCGCAGCCCGAGGTAGGTACAGAAAAGTGCGAGGAGGACGGCGTAGTAGAACGCGGTCTCGACGAGGACGACTCCCTCGATCGCGAGGTCGGGGATGCCGGTCATCCCGTCGAACCCGCCCAGCGCCGCCTCGCCGATCGCCCACTCGCTGCCGGCGGTCTGGCCCATGAACGTGTGGATCACGAGCGCGACGACGAGCGTCATGATCGTGACGTAGACGTCCCGGACCCCGCCGTAGAACATGAAGTAACCGAGCACGAACGCGAAAAGCGTCGCGACCCCGACGCCCGCGAGCAGGCCCAGGGTCGCGCCGATCGTCGTAGAGAGGTTGATCCCGACGATCCCGAAGACGTAGCCCCCGACGCCGAAGAAGGCGACCTGCCCGAAGCTGAGGATCCCGCAGTAGCCCCAGATCACACAGAGGCTGAGCGCGAGGATCCCGTACAGCAAGAACAGCGAGGCGTTGGCGACGGCGTACGTCGAAGCCACCAGCGGGTAGAGCGCGAGCGCGAGGGTCGCCAGCCCGAAGCCCGTCCAGAACCGATCGGAGGTCCCCCTCGCGTTCGGCCCGTCGAGCGCCGAGCGAAGCGACGCGAGGCTCATTCGCCGCCCCCCGAGCGCGTTTCGCGCCACGAGTCGAGCAGGCCGGTGATCCCGCCCGGCAGCAGCCGGATGGCGAGGATCGCCGCCAGCAACATCGCGACCTGTCCGATGAACGTACCTGCGATATTGGTGAACGTGGCGTTGACGAGTCCGAGAAGAGCGCCCGCAAGCGAGGTGCCCACGAGCACCGAGGAGCCGCCGACGACCACGGTCACGAACGCCTCGACGAGGAACGCCGCGCCGAGTTCGGGCGTCATCGTGATCGTGGGGGCGTACAGCGCCCCGGTCAGCCCGGCGAGCGCCGAGCCCAGTCCGAACGTCGTCAGGTAGACCCGGTCCGTGTCGACGCCCATCGCTCTGGCCGTGGGTTCGTCCGCCATCGTCGCGCGGGCTCGCGTGCCGAAGTCGGTGTGCATGAACAGCCAGTACAGGCCGGCGAGGACCGCGGCGGCGATCCCCGCGAGGGCGATCCGGTAGGCCGAGTACGAAAAGGCTCCGAAGGAGACGCTACCCAGCGGCGTCCCGATCTGCGGAAGCGAGTTGCCGAAGACGATCCGGGCCAGCTGGATGACGATCAGGCTCAGCCCCCACGTCGCGACCATCGAATCCAGCGGGCGGTGGTACAGTCGCCTGATCACCGTGCGTTCGAGGAGCAGGCCGAACAGCGCGGTCGCGAGGACGCCGACGGCCATCGCCGCAAGCAGTGGAAGGCCCGCGCCAAAGGCGAGCGTCGTCCCGTAGGCCCCGACGAGGATGAACTCCCCGTGTGCGAGGTTGATGATGCCCATCATGCCGAAAATCACGGCGAGTCCGACGGTCGCGAGCACGATGAACGCGAAGCTATCGAGGAACTGGAACAGCAGTCCGAGCGCGTCGTAGATCACAGGTCGTAGACCTCCTCGGGGAGGTACTGGGTCGTCTCGGGATCCTCGGGCAGCGAGCAGCCGACCTCTTCGAGGAACGCCGCGCCGATGTACTGTTCTTCGCCGAACGTCAGGTCGTGGGTCGCGTCCGCGTGGCCGACCCGCATGTGGTGGTTCATGTGATGGGTGTCGCCGTCGAGTTCGATCGTTCCTTCCGGGGCGTCGACCGTGACGCCCTTTTCGAGCTCCTCGATCACCGCTTTCTGGTCCGTCGTGCCGGCGCGTTCGGCGGCCTCGGCGTACATGTGGATCGAGAAGTAGTTGTTCTGTGCCTCCTGATTGAGATACGGTGCGTCGGGCCACCGGTCGTAAAACCGCTCGACGAACGCGTCGCTTTCCGGTGTTCCGATCTCCTCCATGTAGTTGACGCCGACGTACATGTCGGCGAGCGCGGGCGGGTCGAGCCGGCGGTGCTCGTAGCCTTGGGCCATCGTCGTCGAACTGCCGATGGGGACGTCGAGGCCCGCGGAGGCCCGCTGGTCGTAAAACGAGGTGTGGTTCTGGCCGACGAGCATCGACATCACGAAGTCGGGGTCGGCCCCCTGGATCCGGTTGATCGTCGAGCCGAACTGCGAGACGTCTAGTGGTATAAACTCCTCGCCGACGACCGCCGCGCCGTTCTCTTCTGCGAGAATCCGCACCCAGTCGCCGGAGATCTGCCCGAAGTTGTAGTCGGCGGCGATCGTATAGATGCGAGGACCGTACTCCTCGATCAGGTACGGCACGACCGCGCCGAGCTGCTGGCGGGCGGTCGCGCCGACGGGGAAGATCGTCTTATCGCAGACCCCGCCCTCGTACTGGGTGGTGTAGAAGTACAGCTGTTCGTGCTGGTTGATCAGCGGGCGGATCGTCTCGCGGGCGGCGCTGGAGTAGCCCGCCCACAGCGCGTCGACGTTTTCGCGCTGGATCAGCCGCCGGGTCAGCTCCTGGTAGCGCTGGTTGTCCGACTGGGGGTCGGGATCGTACAGTTCGATCTCCCTCCCCAGAACACCCCCCGACTCGTTTACCTCCTCGACGGCGAGCACGCTCGCTTGCCACTTCGAGGTGCCGTTGAGCGCGAAGCCGCCCGATCGATCCTCCAGCACGCCTATTTTGACGACGTCCTCGTCCTGTCGGGCGCTGCCCGTACAGCCCGCCGTCGCGGCGAGTCCCGCCGCCCCCGTTGCGAGGACTCCTCTGCGGGTACACAAACGGCCAGCAGTATCCGAATCACTCTCCATAATTCTCTCTAATATCCGGAAACGATGATTGTTCGTCCATTCGTTGGTGACGTCGGATCGATTCCGACACGAGTATAAAAACGTTCTCCAAGGGGGATTCGGCATTCTTTAGTCCGATTTTGATTGTATAATGACCTCCGTTTATCTGGAAACTAACTAGACGCGCGTTCGAAAACGCGCCGCCTGTGTCCCCTCGATCGGGCGCTTCACCGTTTCCCGTTTCGCCCCGCGTCACCCCGTGGACGATCGTCCAGATGGCGATCGCTCGGCGGGCGACGGAGCGACGAATAGGAATTTATAGCGGATTATACCAACCAA
>JAWARX010000180.1:0-5060 GCA_038893155.1 Halalkalicoccus sp. | reverse complement strand
ACGATCCGTGCGAGCGGCTCCCCCGAGGACCTCGACGCGCTTCGTGACGCTGCGGACCCGATCATCGAGTACGACCCTCGCAGCGAGGTCCACAGAGCGCCGGCGTTCCGGTACGCCGAACTGTGCGGTCGCCTCGACGGGCTCGACGTCGACTACGAGGACCGCGTCTTCGCGGTCCCGCGTCTTCGAGGGCTCTCCTCCGACTACGAGCTTCGCTCGTATCAGCGCGCGGCCCTCGACGCGTGGACCGGGAACGCAAACCGGGGGGTGCTCGAACTGCCGACGGGCAGCGGCAAGACGGTGATCGCCATCGCGGCCATCGAGCGCCTCGCCGCTCCCACCCTGATCGTCGTCCCGACGCTCGATTTGCTTTCCCAGTGGCGCGAGGAGCTCCGCCGGGAGTTCGACGTTCCCGTGGGGCAGTTCGGCGGCGGCGTCCAGTCGCGCGAGGCGATCACCGTCTCTACCTACGACTCGGCGTACCTCAAGGCCGATTCCGTCGGGAACGTCTTCCCCCTCGTCGTCTTCGACGAGGTCCACCACCTCGGCGGGGAGGGGTATCGAGAGATCGCCCGGCTGCTCGCCGCGCCCTCGAGGCTGGGCCTGACGGCGACGTTCGAGCGCCCCGACGGCGCTCACGAAACGATCGGGGAACTCGTGGGACCGGTGGTTTACCGGACGAGCGCCGACGAACTGGCCGGCGAGCACCTCGCGCCCTACGACGTCAAACGGATCGAGGTGTCCCTGACCGAAAAAGAGCGCACGGAGTACGAGCGGGCACAGGAGCGGTTCGTCTCCTATCTCAGGGGCTCGGGCATCGATATGCAGCGGGGAAGCGACTACCAGGAGCTCGTCAAGCGCTCGGGGTCGGACCCGCGTGCGAGGGAGGCGCTGCTCGCGAAACAGCGCGCCCGCGAGATCGTCTCGAACGCCGACCGGAAGGTAACAGAGCTGGGACGGATCCTCGATCGCCACCGCGGCGAGCGGATCATCGTCTTCACCGCCCACAACGACCTCGTGTATCGGCTCTCCGAGCGCTTTCTGCTCCCGGCGATCACGCATCGGACGGGGGCCGAGGAACGCCGCGAGATCCTCGACCGGTTCCGGGCGGGGACCTACTCGCGGGTCGTCGCCTCGAACGTGCTCGACGAGGGCGTCGACGTCCCGGAGGCGAGCGTCGGCGTGATCATCTCGGGCAGCGGCTCGGAACGAGAGTTCACCCAGCGGCTGGGACGAATCTTGCGCCCCGGCGAGGGCAAACGCGCGCTGCTGTACGAACTCGTCAGCGCCGACACCGCCGAAGAGAACGTCGCCGCGCGCCGCCGATGAGTACTAGTCCGAGTACGCCCGCTCGAAGGGGCGCGGGGGGAGTCGAAGCTCGTCGAGTCCGGGCAGGTGTTTGACGTTGTAGACGACCCGCATCGTCTCGGAGGTCGGCTCGCCGTTACACGAGAGGCGATACCCCCGCTCGATCATCTCGGGGGGCAGGATGTGGTTGACCGGCATCGAGAGCTCGCCGTCACAGACCGCGACCGCGCAGTTCGCACACGCCCCGCCCCGGCAGGCGTAGGGCCACTCGAACCCGCGGTTCTCGGCGGCCTCCAGAAGCGCCTCGCCCGGCTCGGCGACGATCCGGCCGTAATCAGCCGTGTCGAGGTCGCTCTCCGAAGCCTTCTCGAAGAGGTCCTCGTCCTCCAGACTCCACCCGAAGTCGTCGAGCACCTCGTAGTTGAGGTACTCGACGCGGGTGTCGGGCGTCGACTGCTCGTCCTCCTCGCTCTCCTCGGCCGCGATCTCGGGGATATCGGAGGGATCGGCGGCCTCGATCGCCTCGTAGGCCGCCCTGACGCGCTGGAACGCCGCCGACGAGCCGCCGTGATCGGGGTGCGTCTCGAGCACCCGCCGGCGGTAGGCCCGTTCGACCTCTTTTGGACCCGCTCCCGGCTCGATACCCAGCACGTCGAACGGGGACTCCATGACCTCCCTAGCGGTATGAAGCGTATAAGCGCTCCCCAACCGGACGCGTTTTACCGCTCGGCCCGTAGTCCCGCCCGGTGCTGACGAAAGACCTGCTTCGCGTCTCGCGGGCCGGCGGGAGCTACTCGCTGCGCTTTGCCGGCCGGGAGGACCGTCCGCTCGCGGCGAAGGTCCTCGGGGCGTTCCGCGAGGGCGTCGGCGAGCCGCGAGCGGAGCTCGATGCCGCGCTCGCCGACCTCGAAGGCGAGTACGAGTTCAAGCTCGTTCGCGGGCTTTCGAAGCTCGTCGAGCGCGAGGCGACCTTCGAGACGCACGCGGCTCTGTCGCCCGAGCGCGCCCGCAGGGCCGCCTTCGAGGCCGGCGAGGCCCTGTGGGTCGCGAGCGCCGAGGAGCGAGAACGCGCGCTCTCGCGGGCCGCAGATTCGCTCGGCGTCTCGACGGACGACCTCGACACCGCGCTCTACGCCGACCGCGAGGGGCGACAGGTCCTCGCCGCAGTCGGAAATCGGTACGATCCGGACTCGCTTCTGGCGCAGTACGACCTCTCGCTGACCCAGACGGCGCTGTTCGACGCCCGCGAGATACGTATCAGCAGCGACGATCCCCGGCGGCTCGTCTCGGCGACGAAGCGTCTCGGCTTGCTCTACGAGATCGAGCGGACCGATCGGGGTCGGGAGCTTCTCGTCACCGGCCCCGACGCGCTGTTTCGGGCCACCCGTCGGTACGGCACGCGCTTTGCGCGCCTGCTCCGGACCGTCGTCGAGAGCGGGAAGTGGGAGCTTCGCGCGACGATCGACGACCACGGCACCGAACGGACGCTCGAACTCTCGGATTCGGACCTGCGTGCGCCCGACGCCGAGTCGGTCGTCGAGGCGAGCTACGACAGCGGCGTCGAACGCGACTTTGCCGCGCGCTTTTCGGCGCTCGATCTCGACTGGGAGCTCCACCGGGAGCCCGAGCCGCTGGAAGTCGGCGCGAGCGTGATGATCCCCGACTTCGCGTTCGATTACGAGCACGCCGACTTCCGCGTCTACTTCGAGATCATGGGCTTTTGGACCCCCGAGTACGTCGAAAAGAAGCTCGACCAGCTCGAGCGGGTCGAACGCGTCGAACTGCTCGTCGCCGTCGACGAGTCGCTCGCGGCCAGCGAGGCGATCGAGGCCCGCGATCACCGCGCGATCCCGTACTCGAAGTCGGTTCGGATCAAGGACGTTCGGGACGCGCTGCGCCGGTACGAACGCGACCTCCTCGAATCGAGCGCGGCGAGCCTTCCCGACTCGCTGTCGCCCGACGAGGACGCGATCTCCCTTTCGGATATGGCGGCCCGCCACGGCGTGAGCGAGCGCGCGATCGAGCGCGTCGCCTTCCCCGACCACGAGCGCGTCGGGCGGACGCTCGTCAGACCGCACCTCCTCGAAACCCTCGGCGAACGACTCGATGCGGGACAGTCGCTCTCGGAAGCCGAGGCGATTCTCGAGGAGGCGGGGATCGGCGATACCAGTGCCGTCCTCGCCCGGCTGGGCTACCGCGTCGAGTGGGACGGGCTGACGGGCGGGACGCTGCGGCGAACGCGGAAGTAACCTGGCGAAATAACGAAAGATTTTAGGTATTAGTGAGTGTATATTTCGACACTTCCCGTCCCTGCTGCTCCCTCCCCACCCCAGTGGATTCGGGAAGTACTTTCCGTTCTCCGGACGACCGAATCAGAGCGCGCGTCCCCCGAGCCGAACGAACAGCAGGCTACAGACGGCGATCGCCAGCAGCCCGCCGAGCGCGCCGTAGGCGACCCCCCAGCCCGCGAGGTCGGCGAGGGTGCCCGTGACGACGCTGCCCAGTGCGCCGAGCAGCATGTAGACGGTGCGAACGAGGCCGAACCCCCGGTTCTTCTCGCCCGCCGAGAGCCGGACGATGAAGCGATCCTGGAGCGGCGCGCTCCAGCTCATCGCGACCCCGGCCAGCGCGACCGCCCCGGCGACGACCGGAATCGAGGGGCCGACCACGAGCAGGGGATACGCGAGGATCCCGACCGCCAGGGTCGCGCCGAGGACCGGATCGCGCCCGAAGCGATCCGAGAGCCCGCCGATCGCGGGAGCGAACACGCCGTGGGCGACGAAGTAAAGCGAGAACAGCGCGCCGGCGAGGCCCGTCGAGTAGCCGTGGTGGCCGATCAGGAAGGCCGGGAGAAACGACGCCGTGGCTTGCCACGTGAACGCGGCGATCACCGCCAGTACGGTCGTGTAGGCGATGGCCGGCCGGGAGAGCAGTGCGACCACCGCCCCCGGCTCGAACCCCTCTCGGAGGGGGCGTTCGGGGTGTTGAGGGTCGGTCTCGCGAACGCGCCACGCGAAGAGCAGGCCCACCGGGACCGCGACGACGGCTCCCAGAAGCAGGGCGGCCCGGAAGCCGTAGCGGGCGGCGATCGCCGCCGCGAGCACGGGCGCCGAGAGGCCCGCGATCGGGCTGCCGGTGACGTGCAGCCCGATCGCCCGGCCGGTGTTCGAAAAGATACGAGTGAGAAGGGTCGTCGCCACGACGTAGTGCAAGCCCGCGCCGGCCCCGAGGATCACGGCGAAGAGCCCGAAGGTGACCATCGACGGTGACAACGCGAGCGCAGCGCTCGCGAGCGCGGTGGTGAAGACGGCGGTGAGGATCACGCGGCGCTCGCCGTAGCGATCCGCGAGGATCCCCGAGGGGAACTGCGAGAGGGCGTAGGCGGCCCACATCCCCGACAGCGCCAGTCCGATGACGCTCGCGGAGGTGTCGAACGCCGCCTCGATGTCGGGCACGACGGGGCTGATCACCAGCCGGGCGACCATCGTCGCGAAGAAGGCGAGCGTACAGAGGACGAGGACGGTGTTCCGGTACTCCCAGCGCACGACCGGGGGTTGCTCCGACCCGGGCTAAAACGTGTGGATAGCGGTCAGCAGGACCTGCTTTTCAGTCGTTTCGCTGGCGGCCCTTCGGCACCGTCGAGCGCAGTTCGCCGTAGACGTACAGCCCGACGCCGAGCGGTTCGCGTTCGCCCGCCAGTTCGTGGGCGGCGGTGAGATACCCCCAGTCGCCCTCCCACGCGCGTTCCTGGT
>JAWARX010000179.1:0-5575 GCA_038893155.1 Halalkalicoccus sp. | reverse complement strand
TCTGGCTCGATTCGGGGAGCGAGGGCGTCGCGTTCGTCTGTCCGGCGTGTGGGGCGAAGCGCATCCCGAAGCCCTGTCCCGAGTGCGGACACGACGATCTGCGCGTCCTACCGGGCGATGGAGCCGGAACGATGGTGGTCTGCTCGGACTGTACCGTCGAGTTCGAGGACCCTCCGGTCCGGGGTGAGTGGTGACTAGCGGATTCGATTCAGTACGTCTCGACGCCGAGCGCCGGTATTCGCCGGAAGTCGCTGGTGTCTCGAGTCAGTCCGGCTCGTCGCGAGCTAGGTCCCACACCGGTCGCGTTCGTCGCTTTCCTCGACCGCCTCGCGGAGTTCATCGACCTGCTCGTCCGAGAATACACCGATAAGATCCAGAAGCGACGGCCCGCCGACCAGCCGGTCGATCGCCTCCGAGAACGTCTCGTCCTCGCGCTTGTGTGCGCTGATCCGCTCGTAGAGGTCCTCCCGGAACCGGACGGTCCTCGTTCCCATGTGTGTACGGGCGCATACGTGCGTCTTCAGCGTTTGGGCCCTCAGGGCCGGAAGATCTCGGGGTCGTCGTGAGAAAAGACGACGCTCTCGCCGTTGAGCTTCCGGAGGTAGGTGTTCAACTGCCCCTCCTCGCGTGCGCGCTCGAACAGCCCTTCCGCGTCCTCGATCCCGTAGTACGCCGGGAAGACGACCGCTTTCTCGGCCCCCTCGTCCTGCATGACGACCACCAGGAGCACGACCTCGGTCTCCTCCCGGCAGTAGACCTCCGATCGGGGGAACTCGATCCCCTCCTCTTCGATCCACTCGGCGAGCGGTTCGTGCTGGTTGCCCGGAACCAGCACGTCCAGCCCGCAGCGATCCCGTTCGTAGACGGTCGCGACGTTCCCGGGCTGGACGACGAGCGCCTCCCAGCCCTCCGCTTCGAACTCCGCGGCGAGCGCCCTGCTTTCCTCCAGCAGCGTCTCCCAGTGCTCGTTCGCGACCTGGGTCGCCCGGTCGGCCCCTCTCATGGTCGAACGCGGGCACGCGGGCTGAAAAAGGATTCCCTATCCCTTCACGTTCCGGCCGACGGCCCCGCCGAACCGCTCGCCGTCGACGTCGCGCTCGTACACCACCGTCCCGCGAACCATCGTCCACTCCGGAAAGATCCCTCCAAAGCCCTCGAACGGGGTCCACCCCGCCTTCGAGTGCAGCGCCTCGCCGCGAATCTCCTCGATCCGGTCGGGATCGTAGAGCGCGAGATCGGCGTCCATCCCTTCCCTTACTTTCCCTTTCCGCGGCAGGTCGAAGAGCCGCGCGGGGTTCGCCGCGATCAGGTCGCGCACGCGTTCGCGTGTCAACTCGCCGCGTTCGGCCGCCGCAAGGAGTAGGGGAACCATCGTCTCGACGCCGGGCACGCCGCTGGGTGCCTCGTGAATCCCCCTCTCCTTCTCCTCGCGGGTGTGCGGCGCGTGGTCCGTGGCGACGATGTCGACGGTGCCGTCCCGGACTCGCTTTGCGACCTCCTCCCGACGCTCTTCGCTCCTGAGCGGCGGGTTCATCCGGCCGTAGGTCCCGAGTTCGTCGAGGTCCGCACGCGAGAGAAAGAGGTGATGCGGACAGACCTCGCAGGTCGCGCCGGCCGCCGTCGCGGCGTCGATCCCCTCGGGCGTCGAGGCGTGGGCGACGTGGACCTGCGCGCCGGCCCGCTCGCCGACCTCGCAGGCGAGTTCGACGGCCGCGGCCTCGGCTTCGGCGCTTCGAAACGCGCTCCAGGCGTCGGCGTCGGCCCCGCGGCCGATTCCCTCGCCCGCGGCGTCGAGCGCGTCCCGGTCGAACCGCGTGGCGTCTTCGGCGTGGACCGTTACGACGACGTCCTCCCGGGCGGCCCGCCCGACCGCCTCCTCGAACAGCTCCGGGCCGATCCCCATCTCGCCGGTCGAGTCGGCGAGGAAGACCTCCCCGAGCGCGAAGATCGGGCGAGAGAACAGGTCGTCGGGCCGCCATCCCTCCACCACGCCGCCGTTGATCCCGTAGTCGACGAGCGAGTTCCGAGCCAGCTCGGCCTTCGCGTCGAAGCTCGCCCCGTCGACCGTCGGCGGGTCGGTGTTGGGCTGGTCGACTACGGTCGTAACGCCACCCGCGGCGGCGCTTTTCGAGCCCGTTTCCCACGTCTCCTTGTGCGGGAATCCGGGCTCCCGGAAGTGGACGTGGGCGTCGATCGCGCCCGGCAACAGGAGTTTATCGGTCGCGTCCACGTCGGGCTCGCCGTTCAGGGAGCCCACGGCGGCGATCCGCTCGCCCTCGACCCGCACGTCGACGGTGCTGCCGTCCGCGAGCGTAGCGTTCGTGATGAGCATGCTCGCGGTCGGACCGTGAGGGACCTAAGCCTCCCGGTAGACGGCGTTCGCGATCCCGGCGGTCTGGCCGACCCCGACGAGCGCGAGGCCAACGGCGAGGAGGAGCCCCGCCGACGGTCCGAACAAGCCGACGGCGTAGGCGAGCGCGCCGAGGACGCTCATCGCCGCGCCCGCGAGGTAGATCCCGGCCCCGGCGGCACCCGCACGGCCGGTGACGGCGAGTCCCGCGCCGGGAACGAGCATCCAGCCCAGGACGGTGATCGACAGCAGCGGGTCGATCCCCCGTCGGAGGCCGACCAATCCGACGAGCGTCAGCCCGAGGCCGACGACGAGGACGGTCCGCCAGACGCGCAACACGCCGTCTTCCATCTCGGACCACGAGAGGAGGGCGAAGGCGGCGAGGATCGCGCTCATGACGACGTGGGCCATCACGACCGCGTGCGTCGAGATCCACCCGAGGTGGGCGGCGCTGGCGAACGACCACGCCAGCGGGACGAGGACGACCGGGCCGGTCTCGCGGAGGCGGCGAAACACACCCGGGTATCGTCCCGGGGCTACTGAACGCTGTCGGGGTTCCGGCCGACGTGCTCGATTCTCGTTCGGGCGTCCCCGACCAGTTCGGCCTCGATCGCCCGCGCAACCGTCTCGGGATCGCCCGGCCCGCCCGCGCGGGCGACGCTGCCGACCGAGTCGGGATCGAACGGGATCGAGAGCGCATCGTAGACGGGCGCGAGGACCTCCGCGATCTCCTCGCGATCCGCGACGATCGCGATTCCCGAAACGAGCGCCGCACTCGCTGTGACTCGCTGGGCGATCCCGACGATCTTTCCCTCCGAACTCAGCGAGTGAGCGCCCGGACAGAAACTCCGGGGTGGCTCCCCGCGCTCGGTTTCGACGCCGAGATCCGAAAGCGCCCGTTTCACCCGCTCCGTCGCCTCGTCGTAGCGGGCGTCCAGCCCCTGCCGGGCGTCCTCTATCGGGATCGCGCGGGCGAACGCGAGCGTCGAGCCGGTGTAGGCGACCGCCCGGCCGCCGACGCTCCGCTCGAACGGCGGGAACCCTCGGGCTTCGGCCGCTCGACGGGCTCCCTCGTACCCCGGCTCGTTGGCGTCCCGGCGGCCGAAGGCGACCTGGCGATGGGGCGTCCAGACCCTGACGCCCGGTTCGCGAGCCTCGCCGGCGCGGTCGAGCATCCGCCTCGTCGCCTCCCGGTCGGCCTCGATCGACCCCGCCCGTCCGCGAAGCACGCGCATAGCTCGGATTGGAGGCGACGGGGCTAAACCCTCGCGCCCGAACCTTCGGTAATGGCCGCTACCGCTGTCACGCTCCCGGCGGAGGTCCTCTCTCGATACCCTCGTTTTTCGCTGTACAACTCGCCGTACCCGGCCCACGACCGGGGCTGTGCGATCGACCTCTACCCCGCCGCGGGCGCGCCGAGTCCCGTTTCCGGCGAGGTGGTAGACACCCGGACCGTGCGCGCGCCGCCAAAGCCCTACGCGCCCGAACACGACCACCTGATCCTCGTGGATTGCGGGGAGTCCGTCGCCCGGATCCTGCACGTCGACCCAGCCGTCTCGCCGGGCGACGAAATCGAGATCGGCGACTCGCTCGGGGAGCTCGTGCGGGCGGGCTTTTTCGCTCCGTGGGTCGACAATCACATCCACCTGGGCTTTCGCCCGACAGAGGCGAACCCCTACCGGGCGTCGGGCTCGCTCCCGACCGAGATCGAATCGCCCGTCCAGCCGGTTTCGTGGGACGGCACCGGGCGCGTTCGGGCGGTCGGCGAAACCTACGCCGTCCTCGACTCGCCGGCCCACCCAGCACCCGGCGAGTGCTTCGCGGGGATCGCCGACGACGCGGGCGGGACGGCGCTCGACGGTGGGCTGGCCCACTACGCTGGGGGCGGGTCGCTCTCGGGGACCAATGGACCGGTGTCGCTGCTCGGCGAAGTAGTCGGAACCGCCGAGGGGCGAGACGTGGCGTGGAACGAGATCGAGATCCGCGCGAACGGCGAGGCGATTACGGGTATCTCGCTGTTCGCCGGCCGCGAGACGCTCGGCGCGAAGCTCGTCCGTCCGGGTCACGACTTCTCGATCGGCGAGCGCATCGAGGTCGAGGTGCGGATCGAACCTCGCTAGCTCACGAACCTGCGGGCTTTCGCGCTGACGACTTCGCTTGCGATCACGGTTCCGAGGATGGCGAGTAGAATGATCGAGACCGACTGCCACTCGTAGAAGTTCATCCGGGCGACGAGTTCGAGGCCGATCCCGCCCGCACCGACGAATCCGAGCACTGTCGAGGAGCGGATGTTGATATCCCAGCGGTGGGTCGTGATCCCGACGAATACCGGCAGTACCTGTGGTGCAACGCCGTACAGCAGCCGCTGGCGGCCGTTTGCACCGGCTGCGGTTAGCGCCTTTACCTGACCCGGTTCGATCTCCTCGATGGCTTCGGCGAGCAGCTTCGCCACGAAGCCGATCGAGCGCATCGCGACGGCCATCACGCCCGCAAAGGCCCCCGGACCGAACAGCACGACGAAGATCAGCGCCCAGATGATCGTACTCACCGTGCGGGTGAAGGTGATGATCAAACGGCCGACAGCGTACGTAAGCCGGTTCGGCGTCGTGTTCTCGGCGGCGAGATACGCGATCGGGATGGAGAGAACCGCCGAAAGACCGGTCCCGAGAATCGCGATGTTGATCGTCTCGATCATCGGGGAGACGATCTCGCCGGTATAGCCGTAGTTCGGGGGATACATCCGGCCCAGTAGATCGCCGATCTCGGCGGGTGCCGTCGAGAGGTACTCATACCGCACCCCGAGTGCTTGCCAGGCGTAGCCCGCGATCACGACCGCACAGAGGACTGCGACAAGCCGAAGGATCCGGGTCCGAAAGGTGTGGCGCTGCCATGTCTCGAAGCCGTCGCGCATTCAGCGCACCCTCCCACGGATGAACGCGCTTGCGACCTCGACGACGAGGACGATCGCGACGATCACGAGGATGATCGCGAAGGCGAAATCGTACTGATACCGATCGAACGCTCCGATAAGCGTAAAGCCGATCCCGCCCGCGCCGACGATCCCGATGATCGTCGAGGAACGGATGTTGATGTCCCAGCGATAGATCGCGAGTCCGACCATCCGGGGAAGCACCTGTGGGAGCACACCGTAGCAAACTACCTGCAGCGGATTGCCGCCCGTCGCACGGATCGATTTCAACGGTGCCTCGTCGATGTTCTCGAGAT
>JAWARX010000178.1:0-5575 GCA_038893155.1 Halalkalicoccus sp. | reverse complement strand
GTATCGCACATGTCTCAGTGTGCTGGCATACGCCAGCAGGGTGTGGGGAAGGAAGCGGCAGCCGAATCGCCGCCCGCCCCGCTTGGTCCGTCGATGGCACGCGGCCGTTTCGTTGGCAGGACGAGCGTTCCGCGCTCGTCCCCATCCACTTCTCGTTACCGTCCGCGCGGCGTTACGAGCCACTCGGTAACGGCGAGTCCGACCGCGATCGGGACGACGAGCGTCAAGAACATGACCGGAGACATTTTTCGTTCACCTCATAAGTATAACTAATACGTAATAATAAAAATATCTATTAGTGGTAATAAATAAAATCGCAGTCGTTCCGGGCTCCGTCGATCGACGTGACGGGGTTGTATTACCGTCGAACAGTTCGCTCGAACCGAGACCGATGTCGCAAGCCAGCCCGACCGAACCGAATCGGTGCCCGCAGAACTGCGCTCGTCGGCCGCCAAGCTCGTGTATCTGTCCCTCAATCACGTCGGTGCGGCCACGCCGGACGAGCTTCGCCGGGCGTTGGATCTCTCGAAACGCACGTTGTTTCCGGTGCTCCGTCGGCTCGAACATCGGTCTCGTCGGGCGGGCCGGTCGGGCGTACACTGCGCCCGGATAACGGGCCGCGAGGCAGTGCCCTCGCAACGCAACAGGAGGAGTGGGACTCGAACGCGGTCGTTTCGTTTCACTCCCTGCTCGAATCCCTTCGTCTCCTCGCGGTCGTTCGCGTCCGCTCGCGACACGCTACGGAAGGGGCGGGATTCGAACCCCGTCGCAACGGAGTTGCTCCCCATTCGAATCCCTCGGTTTCGCTTTCGCTGCCCGTGAAGTACTCGCAGCGGAAAGCGGAAGGGGCGGGGTTCGAACCACGCGAAGCCTGTTGCACGAAAGTGTGCGTCGGCGCTCTACCACTGAGCCACCCTTCCTCACACGGAGTACGATACTGACGGGCAAGAAACCAGCGGTCGGGCCGCTTCGTATATAACCGGGCGCACCCCACCGTTGACCATGCTGCTCTCCGGAACGATCGTCGCCGACGCCGCGACGATCATCGAGGACGGTGCGCTCGTCACCGAAGGGGAAACGATCCTCGCCGTCGGCGACCGGTCGGATCTCCTCGACCGCTACCCCGATCACGAACGACGCGCGTACGACGTTCTCGTGCCGGGGCTCGTCGGCGCGCACGTCCACTCGGTCCAGAGCCTCGGACGCGGCATCGCGGACGACACCGCCCTGCTGGAGTGGCTCTACGAGTACGTCCTGCCGATGGAAGCCGAAATGGACGCCGAGGCGATGGAGACCGCCGCGCTGCTTGGCTACCTCGAACTGGTAGAAAGCGGCGTCACGACCTGCATCGACCATCTTTCCGTTGCGCACGCCGACCGGGCGTTCGAGGCCGCCGGCGAGGTCGGGATCCGGGGGCTGCTCGGCAAGGTCCTGATGGACAAAGAGGCCCCCGAGGGCCTTCGCGAGGACGCCGACGACGCCCTCGCCGAAAGCGAGCGCCTCATCCGGCGGTACGACGGCGCGAACGACGGCCGGATCCGCTATGCGATCACGCCCCGATTCGCCATCTCCTGTACCGAAACCTGCCTGCGGGGCGTACGCGAACTGGCCGACGAGTACGGGGTTCAGATCCACGTCCACGCGAGCGAGAACCGCGAGGAATGCAAAGCGGTGCGCGAGGAGACCGGAATGGAGAACGTCGAGTGGCTCCACGAGGTCGGGCTCACGGGCGAGGACTGCGTGCTCGCCCACTGCGTCCACACGACCGAGCGCGAACGCGAACTCCTCGCGGAGACGGACACGCACGTCGTGCACTGTCCCTCCTCGAACATGAAGCTGGCAAGCGGGATCGCGCCCGTCTCCGAGTACCTCGATCGAGGAATCAACGTCGCGCTCGGCAACGACGGCCCGCCGTGTAACAACACGCTCGACCCCTACACCGAGATGCGCCAGGCGAGTCTACTTGGCAAAGTCGACGCGCTCGATCCGACGACTCTGCCCACTCGAACCGTCTTCGAGATGGCGACGACAAACGGCGCGCACGCGGCGGGGTTCGACCGGGTCGGAAAACTCCGGGAGGGATGGCGCGCAGACGTCGTCGGCCTCACGACCGACCTGACCCGGGCGACCCCGATCCACGACGTGCTCTCGCATCTGGTCTTCTCGGCCCACGGCGACGACGTTCGGTTCACGATGGTCGACGGGGAGGTGCTGTACGAAAACGGCGAAGCGAAAACGGTCGACGGGGCGGCGATACGAAAGCGGGCGAACGAACTCGCCGAAACGGTCGTGCGGTAACACGACGTCGACAGACCCGGATGGCCGGTCAGTAGCTGCGGATCTTCGGCTCGTAGGTCTTGTCCTCGCCCTCGAGGATCACGGGTTTGAACCAGAGTTCGGGCGTGCCGTCGTTCCACGAGAGCAGGGTGTGCTTGAGCCACTTTTCGTCCCGGCGCTCCTGGTACTCCTGGCGCCAGTGTGCGCCGCGGAACTCGTCGCGCGCGAGCGCACCCAGCGTGATCGCCTCGGCGGTGTCGATCAGGTTACGCATCTCGATGGTCTGCTGGAGGTCGGTGTTGAACGTCCGGGAGGGGTCGTCGACGTAGACGTCCTCGTACTGCTCGCGCACCTCGCGGATGTCCCGCAGCGCCTGTTTGAGGCCCGCCTCGGTGCGAAAGACGTTGACGTTCTGCGTCATCGTCTTCTGGAGTTTTTCGCGCAGTTGGGCCTGCTGGACGCCGTCGTCTTTCTCCATCAGGTGCTCGATGCGTCGGTTCTCGGCCTCGACGGCGCGCTCGACGACCTCCCCGGGTTCGGGGATGACGCCCGCGCCATCCGCGCGCGCCTCACCGCCGTCCGCGACGGCCTCGTCGTCGCCGCGGATCGCGCCGGGCGCGACGGGCGTGTCGACCTCGCCGATCTCCGTGTCCTCGGTCCGGCCGGTCTCGATGATCGCCTCGCCGATGTCCGTGCCGGCGGCGTGGCGTCCCGCCCGCGCCCCGAAGACGATGAGTTCGGGCAGCGCGTTTCCTCCCAACCGGTTCGCGCCGTGGACCGACGCGCAGGCACACTCGCCGGCTGCGTACAGCCCCGAAATGAGCGTCTCGCCGTTCTCGTCCGTTTCGATGCCGCCCATCGCGTAGTGCTGGCCGGGTTTGACCGGCATCGGCTCGACCAGCCCGTCGACGCCCTCGACGTCGCCCGCCAGGTGCAGGATGTTCTCGAGGCGGTCGACGATGCGTTCCTCACCTAAATGTCGCATGTCGAGGTGGACGTACTCGTCGTTGATTCCGCGCCCCTCGTTGACCTCGGTGAGTTCGGCCCGCGAGACCACGTCCCGCGAGGCGAGCTCGCCGGAGTTAGACGCGTAGCCGTGCTCGAACATGAAGCGCTCGCCCTTCTCGTTGTAGAGGATGCCGCCCTCGCCGCGAACGCCCTCGGAGATCAACACGCCCGTACTGGGTAGCGTCGTGGGGTGGAACTGGATGAACTCCATGTCCTCCATCGGGACGCCCGCCCGGTAGGCCATCGCGGGGCCGTCGCCGGTACACGACACCGCGTTGGTGGTGTGGTCGTAGACCTGCCCGGGCCCGCCGGTCGCGAGGATGACGCCGTTTCGCGCCCGGAAGCCCGCGACCTCGCCGGTCTGGACGTCGAAGGCGACGATGCCGTGACACTCGCGCTTCTCGGGGTCGGGGTCCTCGGTGACCGCCAGCCGAGTGACGTACCACTCGTCGTAGACGTGGATGCCGCGTTTGACGACCTGCTGGTAGAGGGTGTGCAGCAGGTGGTGGCCCGTCTCCGCGCCGGCGTAGGTGGTCCGCGGAAACGAGAGGCCGCCGAACGGTCGCTGGGAGACCCGGCCGTCCTCCTCGCGGGAGAAGGGCATCCCCCAGCGTTCGAGCTGGATCGTCTCCTCGGGGCTGTCCTTACAGAGGGTCTCGATCGCGGGGGCGTCGCCCAGGTAGTCCGAGCCCTTCATGGTGTCGTAGGCGTGGTCCTCCCAGGAGTCGCCCTCCCGGAGCGCCGCGTTGATACCGCCTTCGGCAGCGCCGGTGTGGCTGCGAACGGGGTGGAGTTTCGTGACGAGCGCGACGTCCGCGCCCTCCTCGTGGGCCGCGATCGCCGCTCGCAAGCCGGCGCCGCCCGCGCCGACGACGAGTACATCGTGTTCGTACATGATCTGTGGTTAGGAGTGGGTGGTATTGAGGTTGTGGTTGCTTCGAGAGCGATTACCAGAACTTGAGGTTCTTTTTGACCGCCTCCCGCTTGAGCTCCTGGATGTGCTCGGTCAGCGGGATGTCCTTCGGACAGACGTTCGTACAGGAAAACTGGGTCTGACACCGCCAGACGCCGTGTTCCTGCTCGATGATCCGGAGCCGGTGGTCTTTCATCTCCTCGCCTTCCCGCTCGTCCATCGCGAAGCGGTAGGCCATGCTGATCGCCGCCGGGCCCAGATACTGGTCGTCGCCCGCCGCGATATTGCATGAAGACATACACGAGGCACACCAGATACAACGGGTCCCCATCTTGATCTTCTCGCGGTTCTCGCGCGATTGGCGCTGTTCGTCCAGCTCGCCCTCGGGCAGTTCGTTCGTCTGGAAGTACGGCTCAACGGCCTCCATCTGTTCGTAGAAGCTCTCCATCTCGACGACGAGGTCCTTGACGACCTCCTGGTGGGGCAGCGGCTCGATTCTAACCGGCGTATCGAGCTCGCCGATCTGGGTCTGACAGCCCAGTCGCTGACGCCCGTTGATGAAGAAGGCGTCCGACCCGCAGATCGCCTGTCGGCAGGAGTGACGGAAGGTGAGCGACGAATCGTAGTGATCGCGTGCGTACATCACCGCGTCCAGGACGGTCATCCCCTTCTCGAAGGGGACGTGGAAGGTGTCGAACCGCGGCTCCTGTTTCTCGGCGACCTCCGGATCGTACCGGAAGACCTTGATCTCGACGGTCTCCTCGGCCTCGCCGGCCCGTTCCTCGCTCTCGCGCTGGCTCTGTTCTCTCGCCGATTTCTCCTGGAGGCGACGATCCTGGTGTGGCGACTGCGGGCGCGAGTCGCCCGCGTCGACCTCCGCGCCGTCTTCCTGTGGGACTTGCGTGCTCATTGTGTGTGGTTGGTAGTGGTCGTTCGGTCGCTCAGTACAGCGGGATGCCCGCGAGGGCGTTCGCCGTCCGGATCCCCTGGACGATCAACAGCGCGCTCGCGGCGACCAACAGCCACTTGATCGCGCGAAGCGGCGTGCCGGTGAGCCCCTGGTTGACGAGCGCGTTGTAGACGCCGTTGACGCCGTGGAACGTCGCGGTGATCAGAAACAGCACCATCAGCGAGTAGTAGCCGACGTCGCCCATCCGGTACTGGCTGCCGGCGAACGTGATCTCCGAAGCGTGGTTCACGAAGTGAAGCAAGAAGAAATGGAAGGCTAAAACGACGATCAGAAACGCCGCAGTCACGCGCTGGAGCAGCCAGAGGGTGCCGCCGGGTTTGAACGAGGAGTAGCGTTCGGCCATCTAGAAGACCCCCTCGATGAACGTCGGCACGCTGGCGATGGCGATCAGCCCCGTGAGGATCAAC
>JAWARX010000177.1:0-5595 GCA_038893155.1 Halalkalicoccus sp. | reverse complement strand
ACGGAGCGCGGTTGCACAGATCCGGAGGCCACCACTGCCATGTGTACTGTCACCCGGAACCGGTCGTTCGCGAGCGTGCGGACGGCCACTTTGATCCGTTTCCGCACTCAGTCGAGCGACGCGAGCCGATCGAGCGCGTAGACGGTCCGCAGCATGTCCGCCGACCGCCCGCGATCGAAGACGAGTTCGTCGGTGCTCTCGACGAACGCGAGGACGTCCGACGAGGAGTGTTCGGGGGCGGCCCCGAGCCCGTAACCCTCCTCCGTGACCCACTCCATCACCCGCAGGTCGCTCTTCGAGTCGCCCATCACGAGCGCGAAGGGCTCCGCGACGTCGAGCACGTCGAAGGCGGCCTCGACGCCGACGACCTTGTTGAGTTCTAGCGAGCCGATCTCGGCGGCGTCGCCCTCGTAGTAGGCCACGTCGATCCGCTCGAAGACCGCGTCCAGCGGATCGGGAACGTCGTCGATGTCGGGTAGTTCGGTCCCGCCGGCGTCGTCGAGCACCTCGCGGATCTCGGGATCGCTCTCGGCGTAAAAGGCGCGCGCGAACGCGCCGGCCTCTTTGGAAGTCACGTTCGCGTCCGCCTCCTCGCCGACCGCCTCGCCCAGCAGGTCGAGCTCGTAGACCAGCGCCTCGTCGATGGTCTCGATCGCTCTCTTCGAACCGATCTCGAAGTTGGGTTTCATGGTGACGTTGAACTCGTTGCCCTGCAGGTGACAGTTCCGCCGGAGCTCCTCGGGGGCCTCTCGGAGCACGCGCGATCGAAGCGAATCGAAGATCGACACGATCTCGCCGTCGAGGTCCTCGTACAGCAGGTGTTTCGTGTCCGCGCCGTGGCCGGGCGTGAACACCCCGGTGCCGGCCTCGTAGACGATCGAGAGCTCCCCGGAGTGGACGATCTCGCTTCCCAGCCCCTGGATCATGAACCCTTTGACGTTCTCCAAGGTCTGGCCCGTACAGATCACGATCGGCACGCCCGCCTCGTGGAACGTCGTCAGAAGCGAGAGCGTTTCGCGGGGGATCTCGTTGTCCGTGTTACCCGCCGACCGGAGCGTTTCGTCGACGTCGAGGACGAGCACGTTGACCGCTCGGCCGTACTTCGAGTGGAGGTCGAGGGCAGTAAACGCCTGTTCGCGGGTGGCGCGGGCGGCGATCTCCGCGAACGTCTCGCCGTCGGGAAAGGCGCGTTCGATGGCCTCCTTCCGGCGGTCGAGTTCGTCGCTGGCCTCCTCCCAGTGTTCGAGGGCGACCCGCGAGGCGACGGGGGGAAACAGCTCGACGAAGTCCTGGTACGCTCGGAGAGTGTCGGCGGGAAACTCCTCGTAGAGACGGTAGAGGGTATCGTACCGTTGCATGCCACCGAATCGCGCGGCAAGGGGCAAAAACGTGGCTACACGGCCCGGAGCGGGAGTACAGTAGTTTACTCGATAGAGAGTAACTGTTTTCGTGCCTCGGCGGGTACGATGGGATATGGACGCACTCGCGGTGCGAGAGGGAGAACACGAACCGAGCGTGATCGACGTTCCGGAGCCCGAACCCGGGAAGGGAGAGGTGTTGGTGCGGACGCTTCGGGTGGGCGTCGACGGCACCGACAGGGAGGTCCTGGAGGGAGGGCACGGCGAGTTTCCGGCGGACGAAGAGTACCTGATCCTCGGCCACGAGGCGGTCGGCGTCGTCGAGGATTCAAACGGCACGGAGTACGAGGTGGGCGACGTGGTGGTGCCGACGGTGCGCCGGCCGCCGAACGGTCCCAACGAGTACTTCGAGCGCGGGGAGCCCGACATGGCCCCCGAGGGCGAGTACCACGAGCGGGGGATCGTCGGCGCACACGGCTTCATGGCCGAGTACTTCACGAGCCCCGCGGAGTATCTCGTTCGGATCCCCGCCGAGCAGGCGCCGCTGGGGTTCCTGATCGAGCCGATCAGCATCACCGAGAAGGCGCTCGAACACGCGTACGCCTCCCGGTCGACCTTCGAGTGGGCCCCCGAGAGCGCCGCAGTGCTCGGAAACGGGAGTCTCGGGCTCCTGACGCTGGCGATGTTCGTCCACGCCCAGCCCTTCGAGCGCACCTACTGCGTGGGTCGCCGGGACCGCCCGGATCCGACGATCGAGATCATCGAAGAGCTGGGTGCGACCTACGTCGATTCGCGTGAGACGCCGGTGAACGAACTCGCCGAGACGCACGAGGGGATGGACCTCGTCTACGAGGCGACGGGCTACGCGAAACACGCCTTCCAGACGATCGAGGCGCTCGCGCCCAACGGCGTCGGGGCGCTCCTGGGCGTGCCCGGTTCGTGGGAGTTCGAGATCGACGGGGGAGCGCTTCACGAAGAGCTCGTGCTTCACAACAAGGCGCTGGTGGGAAGCGTCAACTCCCACGTGGGTCACTTCGAGGCCGCGAGCGACACGCTCGCCAGCCTCCCCGAGTCATTCATCGACTCGCTTGTGACCGGCGTCTACGGGCTCGACGAGTGGGAGCGGGCGTTCGCGGATGACGATACGACTATAAAAACAGCGGTCGAATTCTCCGCGTATGAAGAACGTTGACGACCTGATCGAGAGCGCCGCCGAGCTAGCGGAGCGAGGGCTCTCGAAGGGTGAGATCGCGGACGAGCTGAACGTTTCGCGGGAGACCGCAAGCTGGCTGGTCGAACGAAGCGGCGGGGCCGAGCCCCGCGAGGAGCCCGAACCGCGTGGCAAACCCGCCGACATCCACGTCGACTGGAGCGCGATCGGCCGGGACAGCGCCCGGCTGTCGTACGTCTCGCGGGCGATGGCCGATCTCCTACGAAAACAGGGCGAGGAGATCGATCTGACGGTGGGAATCGAGAAGGCCGGCGCGCCGCTCGCGACGATGGTCGGGCGCGAACTCGACACCGACCTGTGTACGTACGCGCCGCGCAAACACCAGTGGGAGGAAGGCGACATCGACGACCTCGGCGGGAGCTTCTCGCGGAACTTCGCACAGATTCGGGACAGGGAGTGTTACGTGATCGACGACACGATCACGAGCGGCACGACGATGACCGAGACGATCGCGGCGATCCGCGAGCAGGGCGGCGAACCGGTCGCCTGCGTGGTACTGGTGGACAAACACGGAATCGAGGAGATAGAGGGCGTGCCCGTCTACTCGCTGGTGCAGGTCATCCCCGTCGGAAGCGACGAGTAGCGAGGGACAACCGATTTGGCCCTCCACGGCCTACGGGTGCGTATGACGTTCCAACCGAACCAGGGGCTCTCACAGGAGGAGGTCACAGAACGGGTTGATACGGCCATCGAGGAGAACGAAGTGGTGCTGTTCATGAAGGGCAACCGGCTGATGCCCCAGTGTGGCTTCTCACAGCGCGCGCTCGAACTGATTACGCAGTACCGCGAGGACGTCGAGTGCGTCGACACCCTCGAATCGCTCGACGAGTACCGGGTCGCGCTCTCTGAACACAGCGGCTGGGAGACGACGCCCCAGACGTACGTAAACGGCGAGTTCATCGGCGGCAGCGACATTCTGGCCGAGATGGACGAGCGCGGCGAACTCGCGGCGGCGCTGAACGCGGAGTAGTCCCGAACCGCGCAGGCAGTAGGTTTTTGTAAGGGAAGCTCATATAAGTCTGGAGCGCCTACTATCGCCCGCACGGGAGCGTTCACGGGCCGGAAACCACACTGCGAGACACATCCACAAACAATGTCAGGGCGCGTATATCAACTTCACTCGACGCTGGAACTGCCCCTCGAAGATGTCACCGCGTACTTCGATAGCGATCCGGAGCTGCCGGAGCAGATCGAGGACATCGACATCACGAGGCGAAACAACACCCTCATCATCAAGTCCGTCGCCCAGGAAGGGACGGTGAGCAAGTACACCCCGACCGCCCAGCTGAAAGCGAGCGTCGCGGAAACCCGCGTCTACGAGGAGGAGCCCGAGACCGGGCCGGGCGCGCCGCCCGCGTGGGGCGAAGAAGCCGAGGAGATCCCCTCCGAACTCGTCGAGTTCGCCGCGTTCAAGGGCGATCGCGAGACCGTCCTCCAGAACACGGCCCTGCAGTTTCCCATGTTCGAAGTGCTCTGTGAGCTCGCCCGCCAGGCCGAGAAGGGCACCCTGACCGCGATCGCAGAGCGCGACGGCGAACTGGAGGCGACGAAGATCGTCGACGGCGAGGACCGGCCCGCGACCGTCGAGGTCGTCGAGGGCCCCGGCGCCGAGAGCGCGCCGAAAAACGGGATCAACTGGCGGGACAACAAGTTCATCTCGTAGTCCGGCAACAGAGAGAGTTCTTTTCCGAACCGAAAGCTGGCTCGACTGCGCTACGCCGATACGAGAGTACGCTTTCCGACGTGCCACACCGCCGCGAGAAAGACGAAGGACGCACAGACGCCCACGAGAGCCAGTAGTAACGACCACGGTGGCGGGCCGGTAGCGATGACGTACCAGAGGATACCGGCGGGTACGACTACCGCCACAGTGAAACCGAGGAGGAAAATCGAGAGGCCGACGACGAGGAGCGCGACGATCCACGTATGGGCGTACCTGTTCGAGTCGCCCGGAACGGCTCGACTGATGGAATGAAGCGCCCGAGCGAACAGGAGCGAAACCCACTCGAAGGCCGCGTTCGTCCCCATCTCGCGCTGAGCCTGCGGTTCGGGTCGGTACAGCCCGATCCGGTACACGGTCCGGAGTCCGATCGAGAGCGCGGCGAACGCCGCTTTGGCCCACAGCGTCGCGAGGATGCCGATACACACCAAAAGCAAGAATGAACGGTGAACGCGAGAACGTAGTTCGGTTGGCTCATCGGAAGGACAGTACGGCGAGAGTGGTCCGCGGAAATAAAGCGATCTCGTACCGTGCCCCCAGTCACCACACCTCGTGACAGTCCGCAAACTCTTTGTGCCTCCTAATTAAATCTCATTAGCGTACACCATGCCCGAAGGCTTTCCCGACTACCTGGACGTCGATTACGAGGACGGCGAAGGACAGACCCCCGAGGAGTACCCGACGCTCGATACGAAGATCGAGAAGGCGATCGAGGTCACCCGACAGGGCCTCGAACAGTACGAGACCCCCGCGGTGATGTGGACCGGCGGGAAGGACTCGACGCTCACGCTGTATTTCATCAAGGAGGTCGCAGAGGAGTTCGGTCTGGAGGTCCCGCCGGCGGTCTTCATCGATCACTACCAGCACTTCGACGATATCCACGAGTTCGTCGAGAAGTGGGCCGACGAGTGGGATCTGGAGGTCATCTACGCCCGCAACGACGACGTCGGCGAGTACGTCGATTCCCATGGGTTGGAGCCCGGCGACGACATCGAGATCGACGAGCTGAACGAGCAGAACCGCCACCACGTGCGGGACCTGCTCGAGTACGAGGACGACACCTTCCCGTTCCTGCTCGACACCTACGTCGGCAACCACCTGCTCAAGACCGTCGCGCTGAACAACGCCCTCGAGGAGTACGACATCGACGGCGTCATCTCGGGCGTGCGCTGGGACGAACAGGAGGCCCGCGCCGACGAGACGTTCTTCAGCCCCCGGCACGATCCCGAGATCTACCCGCCCCACGACCGCATCCAGCCCATCCTCCACTTCGACGAGCGGGCCGT
>JAWARX010000176.1:0-5595 GCA_038893155.1 Halalkalicoccus sp. | reverse complement strand
AAGCCCCAGGATGTCACGCGAGACGACCTCCTCGTCGGTGTAGCCGAGCACGCCGGCGAGCTCGCCGTCGGCGGCCTCCCGGAACGCCTCGTTGACCTCCTCCGCGCCGACGTCGGCTTCGAGGTCGACGACGAGATCGGTGATCGAACCGTTCGGGACGGGCACGCGCATCGCCATCCCATCCAGCTTCCCCTCCAGTTCGGGCAGCACCTCGGTCGTCGCCTGTGCGGCGCCCGTCGAGGTCGGGATGATGTTCTCGGCCGCGGCCCGGCCCCGGCGCGTCTTGCCCGAGGGACCGTCGACGAGGTTCTGCGTGCCGGTGTAGGCGTGAACGGTGGTGAGAAGCCCCGAGGCGATGCCGAAGCTCTCGTCGAGGACCTTCGCGACCGGTGCGACGCTGTTCGTCGTGCAAGAAGCGTTCGAGAGCACGTCCTCGCCGTCGTACTCCTCGTGGTTGACGCCGTAGACGATCGTCGTGACCGGCTCCTCGCCCTTCGGGGGCGCGCTGATGATCACCTTCTCGGCCCCGGCCTCGATGTGCTGGGCGGCGTCCTCGCGCGTCCGGAAGATGCCCGTGGCCTCGAAAGCGACGTCGACGTCGAGTTCGTCCCACGGCAGCTGCGTCGGGTCCTTCTCGCTGAACGTCGGGACCTCGACGTCCCCGTACACGAGCGTCTCTCCGTCGAGTTCGAGCCCGTCGAGGCGGCCCTGGACGGTGTCGTACTTCGCGAGGTAGTGCATGTCCTCGACGTCCATGATGTCGTTGATCCCCACGAGTTCGACCCCGGGATCGTCGAGTACGGCCCGGAGGACGTTCCGTCCGATCCGTCCGAAACCGTTCAACCCCACCCGTATCGGCTCGCCCTCGAAGTTCTTACTCATATTTGAGTTATGGATGGTCCACACCAAGAAACTTGCGTCGATCGTTCCGTAGGTCGTGCATAATCGCCTCCTCGATCCGTCTACGATCCCGATACTACGCTCACGAGGTTCGGACTCTTAGCCCTCGCCCAGCCGCGTTCGGGGAACGAGTTACTCGCCCCCGAGTTGTTTTCCTAACTATTAACTCGTAAATATTATTCCCCTCGACGGCCCACGGGGACGTGTATGCTCAAGGTCGGAATCAACGGCTACGGCACCATCGGCAAGCGTGTCGCGGACGCGGTCGCTGCCCAGCCCGACATGACCGTCTGTGGTGTCGCGAAAGCCAGCCCCGATTTCGGGGCCGATGGCGCGATCCAACGGGGCTACCCGCTCTATGCCGCCATCGCGGACCGCGAGGGAGCGTTTCGGGACGCCGGATACGACGTTGCAGGCACCAGCGAGGACCTGATCGAGGAAAGCGACGTCGTCGTCGACGCCGCCCCCGGCGGGATCGGCGCGAAGAACCTCTCGCTGTACGAGGCCGCCGACACGCCCGCGATCGTCCAGGGGAAGGAGGCCGACGAACTGGTCGAGACGAGCTTCAACGCGCGCGCGAACTTCGAGGACGCCGTCGGTGCCGACGCGGTCCGTGTCGTCTCGTGTAACACGACGGGGCTCTCGCGGCTCGTCGCACCCCTAGAGGAGGCCTACGGGGTCCGGAAGGTGCGCGCGACGCTGGTTCGACGCGGCGGCGACCCCGACCAGACGGGGAGAGGCCCGATCAACGACATCCTGCCCGACCCGATCGCGGTGCCCTCGCACCACGGTCCGGACGTCAACACGATCTTTCCGGAGCTCTCGATCGACACGCTCGGGCTGAAGGTGCCCGCGACGCTGATGCACATGCACAGTCTGAACGTCGAGCTCGAGAGCGATCCGAGTTCGGCCGAGGTTCGCGAACTCCTCGAGGCCGAGTCGCGGATCTTCGTCGTCGACGAGGAGCTGGGCATCGACGGGACGGGCAAGCTCCGGGAGTTCGCACGCGACCGGGACCGCCCGCGGGGGGACCTCTGGGAGAACTGCGTCTGGGGCGAGTCGATCAGCGTCTCCGACTCGGAGCTCTACCTGTTTCAGGCGATCCACCAGGAGAGCGACGTGATCCCCGAGAACGTCGATGCGATCCGGGCGATGACCGGGCTCGCAGGGAAAGAAGAGAGCATGCGGATCACGGACGAACACCTCGGGGTCGGTCTGCCCGAGATCGAGGCGGCCTCCGCACTTTCGGCGACCCCCTGACCCACAAACCCTTTTGATGGGCGGGAACCTACCCCGGGTATGAGACGCGACGACCGCAACGACCCCTTCGACGATATTTTCCGCGAACTCGAGCGGATGATGAACGACGTGATGGGCGGCGGCGTCGATGTCAGCGACGCCGGATTCGGGAGCGACACTCACGTCGACGTCCACGAGACCGACGAGGAGGTCCGCGTGATCGCGGATCTGCCCGGCGTCGCAAAGGAGGACATCGGACTGACCTGCGACGGCGAGTCCCTGACGATCAGCGCCCGAACGGACCACCGCGAGTACGACGAACGCGTTTCGCTGCCCGCGCGCGTCGACGAACACTCCGCGCGTGCGACCTACAACAGGGGCGTCCTCGAGGTGACGCTCGCACGCGCGGACGACTCGGTCGCGATCGACGTCAGCTGACGTATCTGTTCTTCGCACGTCCGCCGATATGCTCGCCGGGCACGAGTTCTACGGATCTCACTCCCGTGCGCGCGAGCGGATCAGATCCGCCAGACGGGCCTCGAAGCCGGGTTCGTACTTCGTCGCCTCGTCGACCGTCGGGCGGGCGTTGGTCTCGGAGACGACTACCCGATCCCCCGAGACGAGTAGGTCGACGCCGAGAAACGGGACGTCGAGCGTCTCGGCCGTCCGCTCGACGAGCGCGCGCTGGTCGCAGGCGAGCCGAACGCCCTCCGCGCGTGCGCCCGCATGGACGTTGTGCTTCCAGCGCTCCCCGGTGCGCTCGACCGCGCCGACGTACTCGCCGTCGATGACCATCGCCCGGTAGTCCCGCGCGTCGGGGAGGAACTCCTGAACCAGAAAGGACCGGTCGCCGGTCGCGGGGAACTCGTGGATCAGCCCGAGGTAATCACAGATCCCGAGAAACGAATCGAGATCCCGAGCGAGCGCGATCCCGATCCCGCGGGTCGTGGAGTTGGGTTTGACGACCACGGGGGGATCGAAGCGTTCGAAGACAGCTCGGAGTTCCTCGCGCTCGACCGGGTTCGACACGCAGACGGTCTCGGGGACCGGCAGGCCGGCGCGCGAAAGGCGCGCGAGCACCTCGCTTTTGTTCCGGGAGGTGAGGATCGACGCGCGGTCGTTGACCCACGGGACTCCCAGGAGCGCGTCTGCGAGCCCACCCTCCATGAGCCGCGGAGGGAAGACGAGGCCGACGTCCACCGCCGGGAAGGGGTTCTCGGAAGAAATCGGGATCGCTCGCCCGGTCGTCTCGACGTGTTGGACGTCGATGCCGTGGTCGGGGAGAAACTCGGCCAGTCGATCGTGCGTCTCCGCACGCGTCGCGAGCGCGAGGATGATACGGTCCGTCATGAGAGGGTCACCGACGAGGACGTGGTTCGACGAGAGACCGCTCGCGTTCCCTCCGTCCTGACGTACCGCCCACCGACGGAGCTACGACCGACGGTACGAGCACGTCTTACGAGACGAGCAACTCCTCGCCGCGCTCGACGCGAATCGTACACGGCGGCGAGATCTTGTTGTACGCACGCCGCAGGGCCTCCTTGGCCACGGGGGCGTCCTCGACCTCACACCAGATGGTGAAGACCCGATCGCCCTTCTCGATCCGGGCGGCGGTGCCGACCACTTTGCCGAACGCCTGGCGCATTCCGTCGGAAACGCGGTCGGCGCCCGCGCCGGTCGCCTGCTTGTTCTCCCGGAGGACGTGATGCGGGAACTTCCGGAGGATCGCGGCGTAGTTGAACTCGCCGAGCGATTTGATCAGGTGGCGGTTCATCGCGAGCCGGGAGGCCTCCAGCGCGCCGTTTCGGATCTGACACTCCTCGTCGAGATACAGGCTGATCTGGACCGGCCACTCGGCGGGATCGCGGTCGCGATCCCCCATGCGGTGCTGTGCGATCTTCGAACCGGGGATGCCCGTGATGTACTCGCGTCGCGTGTAGGGCTGTTTCGAGATCTCCCGGTACATCGAGGCGGGTTTGTCTGCCATAGATACTCTTGTCGGTTTGCAGGCCGACGCGACACATAACCCCTTCGAAGCGGGGCGCTCGGGCCGCCAGCGGGTCGGGCCGCGCCCCTCCGGGGTGGAAACCCCCGCCGCTCACGAGAGCGAGGCGACCCACCCTGCGCGGCTCTCCCGGCGGACGTACACGACCAGCCAGACGCACGCGACGCCGACGAACGCCCCGGTAACGTTCGCGGCGATGTCGAGCAGCGCGAAGGTCCGGTGGGCCAGAAAGAGGTGGAGGAGTTCGGTGACCGTTCCGTAGCCCGCGACGACCCCGAACGCGAGCGCGAAGCTCCCGCGTGCGTTCGCCCGGAGGACGCCGGCCAGCAGGAATCCGAGGGTGGCGAAGCCGAAAACGTGGAGCCACAGCGCGGTCGGGCCGAAGGGCACCGGGAGGCCCGTCAGCGCAGAGAGGACGTCGCCGGGCGCGAGCGCGCCGACGAGGAGGGAGCAGGCGGCGACGAGGACGACCGCCCAGCGGGCGATCGACGGGAGGACGCGGGGGGCACGGTCGACTGTGGAACTCGACATGACAGATAATTGCTTTGAAAATACATATGTATTTTGATATGATTACGGAGGCCGTGGCAGCCGCCGGTCACTCGGTCGGTACGAGTTTACCCGTCGGGAACAACATTCAGGCCGAGCGTCCGAAAATCGCCGTCGTACGTGAGGACGTGTTCTACACCCGCTTCGTCGGCGTGAACACCGATCGTGTGATCGGTGAGCGAGATGTCCTGATCGTCGTACTGGAGGAACTCCTCTACGCTCCGTTCGAATACCTCGTCAGTGACCGAGAGCACCGCAATGGCCTTCGAATCGCGGATCGCCTCGACCGCTCGCGCTGCCGTTTCGTGGCTGCTGTCGGCGAGCAGGAGCGCGACCAGTTCGTCTACCACGTACTGGTTGGTAAACAGCGGCCGGTACGGCAGCTCGTTCGAGCCGAGCACGTCGAAAAACGCCGCGATCTCCTCGTGTTGGTTCGCCCGGTCGTAGAAACGCGGGTACAGTGCGCTCGTATCGAGAAAGAGCGGTGTCCGAATCGACCGAGACGGCCGAAACCGGTCGAGCTCGTCGCTCATTCACCGTCCCGACGGATCGCATCCGTCAGCCGCCGTTCCGTCTCGCGGGCGTCCGTCTCGACGTCTCCGGTCCCTGCAGGCGTGGCGAACAGCGGATCGTCGGCGTCGTGCGTCAGGTGGCGGTCCGCGAACTCGCGGGTCGCCTTTCGGAGCGTTTCCTTGAGCGACCATCCCTCGCGCTCGGCAATCTCGCGCAGGCGCTCGTACTCCTCGGGGGGGAGCGTCGTCTGAACGACCGTTTCGTCCGAATCAGCGCTCATGTAGCATCTACATGACTCATGCCAATGTAACTGTATAGGCGTTGCGCACGTCCTCCAGTCCGCCCCGGAGGGCCCCACGACCTCCAGTACTCTATTGATTCGGAACTAA
>JAWARX010000175.1:0-5596 GCA_038893155.1 Halalkalicoccus sp. | reverse complement strand
TGCCGTCGCGGGCGACCACGAGCGTCGCCAGCCCCTCGGGGACGTTCTTCACTTTGAATACGCCGTCGTCCGCGGCCTTCCGGCTGACTTCGATCGGGTCGTAGCCCGCCTCGCGGGCGCTGTCTGCGGTGTGACCGACCCGAGCGAACGGGTAGACCCCCAGCCCGCTGAAGATCACGTGGTGATGGACGTTCTCGTAGGGTTCGAGCTCTCGGCCCGCTTCGTGGGCCAGGACGTTCTCGGCGGCCCGAAACGCCTGTTCCTTCGCGACGTGGAGGATCGGCTCGTGGCCGTTTACGTCCCCGACGACGAACGTACGAGGGTCGTCGCGGGCCTGCATCGTGTCCTCGACCCAACCCTCCTCGGGCGAGAGCTCCGTGTTCTCGATTCCCAACCCGTCCAAGTTCGGCTTCCGACCCGTAAACGCAAACAGCTGATCGGCCTCGATCGTTTCTCTCTCCCCGTCGCGTTCGATCTCCATACGTACCCCGCCTTCGGCGGTCGCCTCGACGCTCCGTTCGCGGGCGTTCGTCAGGACCTCGATCCCGAACGCTTCCCGGTAGATCTCGAGCAGGGCGTCGCCGTACTCCGGCGGGGCCTCGTCGATCGGCCGGGCGTCGTGTTCTATTACCGTCAGATCCATCCCGGCGGCCTCGGCGAGGTACGGGACGAGCTCCAGCCCGACGTAGCCAAAGCCCATGACGATCCCCGTTTCGGGGAAGTCGGTCGCGTCCAGCACGTCAGCACTGCCCACGGGGTCGACCTCCTCGATGCCGGGTAGATCGGGGACGTTCAGCGTCGAGCCGGTCGCGATCACGACGTAGTCGGCCCCGATCTCCCGATCCCCGACCGCGAGGGTGTGCGAGTCGACGAACCGGGCGGTGTCGTGAATGAATTCGACGTTCTCGCGCTCGGCCAGCTCGTGGATCGCCTCTCGGCGGTGTTCGGCGAAGCCGAGCACCTGCTCGTCTTTCGTCTCGACGACGCTCGATAAGTCGACCTCCGGAACGCCCGACAGCCGGTCGTCGTGGCGGGCCTGAAACCGGTGGGCGCCCGCCGAGAGGACGGCTTTCGAGGGCATGCAGCCCCGGAGAATGCAGAGGCCGCCGCCCGGTTCGCCGTCGTCGATCAGCGTCAGCTCGACGTCCTCATCGGCTAACGACTGGGCGATGGCGGCGCCGGCGCTCCCGTACGCTCCGATAACCGCGACGTGGGTCATGTCGCTCAGTGAGGGCGCCGCGTGCTTAGCCGTTCGGCCGTCTGGCGGCGCTCGTACATCACCGCCGTCTCGCAAGCAGCGCGGCAAGGAACGCCCCGAGCGCGGCGAACGCGCCGAAGCCGGGCTGGCTCTCGGCCTCCGCGCCGCCGGCGTCGTCCGTCTCGCCGTCGCCGGTCTCGCCGCTACCGTCACCGTCCCCGTCGCTGTCCTCCGCGCTCATCGTGATCGTCCGCTCGGAGAAGTGATCGACCGCGACGAACACCTCGGCGTTCGCCTCGGCGCTCGCGCCCCGCGCCACGGCGAAGGCGGGCCCGTCGTCGACGGCACCTTCCAACTCGCCGGCCGACTCGACTCGGGTCGCCGCCTCGCCGTCGACGCTCACCGAGAGCTCCTCGGTCGCGCCGACCGCCGCCTCGGCGAGGCTGGTCAGCACGACGGTCCCCTCGTCGGTGGTCCGATCGACGGTCAGTTCGACGGTGTTTTCGGCACTGGCCTCCGCCTCGGCGCTCGTGTCGTCGGCGTACCGGACCGCGTCGCTCACGGCCTCGCCGTCGGCGTGGTCGACGTAGACTTCGATGGCGGCCTCGCCGTTTGCGATCAGGCGCTCTGCCTCCTCGTCGTTCCCGTCGCGCTCCTCGCCGCCGGCCCGGAAGACGACCGTCGCCTCGCCCTCGATCTCGGCGACCAGATCGTCGTTCTCGTTGACCGCGACGCTGCCGTCCCCGACGACGATCGCGGTGACGTGGGCCCCGTCGCCGGTCGCCACGACGACCCGTCGGTCGCCTTCGGCCTCGGCGCTCGCGTCGGCGCCGAGTTCGGCCTCGACGAACTGCGAGTCGCCGTTCGCGCTCACGACGAGGTGGCCCCGCTCGCTATCGTGAGCGGTCATCTCGGCGCTGCCCTCGGTCTCGACGGTCGCGCGCGTCTCGGTCCGGGCGCTCATCGACAGCGCCGCCCCGCGCAGGTCGGCCACGGCCGACAGCTCCACGCTCGCTCCGGCGTCGGGGCCGGACCCGCCGTCGTGTTCGCCCTGTGCCTCGACGGCGACCGACTCGAACAGCAGCGCGCCGCCGACCTGATAGTCGACGATCGCCCGGTCGTCGACGTCGAACGAGACGTTCGCGCCCGCGTACGCGTTCTCGCTCTGGGCGACGGCGGGGACTGCGGTACCGGTGACGGCCGTCGCTCCGACGGCCAACGTCGCGGCGAACCCTCTTCGTTTCATCTACTATCGAAAATAAAATACATCCGCATAAAGGTTACGAAAAAGTATATATTTTTTCCGGATCGGTATGTGACGGCGACCGGCTACCGCGAGATCCCGCTCCCCTCCGCGTCGATTACGCGCTCGACCTCCTCGGGGGTGACGACCGCGACGTCGCCCGGGATCGTGCGCTTGAGCGCCGCCGTCGCCGCGCCGTACTCCAGGGCCCTCCCGACGTCGTCGCCCGCGATCCGCCGGGCGAGGAAGGCTCCGACGAACGCGTCGCCGGTCCCGATCGGATCGTGCGTCTCGGTCTCGAACGCCGGCTGGCGAATGACCTCCCCGTCGCGGACGGCGAGCGCGCCCTCGGCCCCAAGCGTGAGCACGACCGTCTCGAAGTCCCATTCGTCGGCCAGCGCGCGGGCGATCTCCTCGTCGCTGCCCTCGCTGCCGAGGACGTTCTCCGCGTCGCGCACCGCGGTCACGAGCACGTCGACGTGTTCGAACAGCCCCTCCAGCACCTCGCGGGCCTCCTCGGGCGACCAGAGCTTGCTCCGGTAGTTCAGGTCGAAGGCCGTCTCGGTTCCGGCGTTCCGGGCAGTTTCGAGGAGCGCCTCGGTCGTCTCTTCGAGGGTCGAAGAGAGCGCTGGCGTGATCCCGCTGGTGTAGAACCACTCGGCCTCGCGGATTCGATCGGTCGGCAGCTCCTCCGCGCGGGCGGTCGTCACCGCCGCGTCCGCCCGGTCGTAGACGACGTTCGTCCCGCGCGGTTCGCCCGCGAACTCCAGGTAGTAGGTGCCCTGCCTGCCCGCCTCGCTCAGGACGGGCTCGGCCTCGACGCCGTAGCCCTCGAGTTCGCCCGTGACTCGCCGACCGAGCGGCGAGTCGGGCAGTTTCGACGTCCAGACGGCGTCGGCCCCGAGTCGCGAGGCGGCGATCGCGACGTTGCTCTCGGCGCCTGCCGCGCGAACCTCCAGTTCGGTCGTCGTTTCGAGGCGTTCGTTGCCCGGCGGCGAGAAGCGAAGCATCGTCTCGCCGAAGGTCACGAGGTCGGTCATGACGCTCACTTCTCGTGCCAGCCTAAAAGTCCCGTCTACTCCTCGCGGAGCCGATCCCGCTTCCCTCTCGCTGTTTCACTTTCACTCCGCTTGGGGGAACCTCTTAACGATCGCCCGCGTACCGGCGATCGTGTACCCGATCCGAGACGCCGGTCGCGACGGCGAGCGCGCCGCGCTCACCGCGACCCGAAGGCGGCTGTACGCCGGGGCTGGACTCTGTGCCGGGAGCCTGCTCGGCACCGCCGGAGCGGTCTACGCGGACCTGCCGGTCGCGATCGCGCTGTTCGGGGCGGCGGTGCCCGTTCTCGCGCTCCAGACCAGCCGCGAGTACCGTCGTTCCGCATGTCCCGGGTAGTCGCGTTCGAATCGGTCGGCGAGCTCCTCGTCGTCGATCCGGATCACCGTCGGGCGACCGTGCGGGCACGCGTACGGGTTCTCACAGTCGTCGAGCGCCGCCAATAGCTCCGTCACGTCGCCCTCCGTGAGCGAGGTGTTACCCGTCACCGCCGGGTAGCAGGCGAGGTCCGCGAGGAGGTCGCCGACGGTCGAATCGACCGTGTCACCGGGCTCGCCGGAGACGCATTCGTCGAGGGCGTCCCGAAGTAGCTCCGGCGAGAGCGTCGCGTCGAAGGCGGCCGGAACCGTCCCGACGGTGACGGTTCGCCCCTCGCGCGTCGCGGCGAACCCGAGCCTCGCCAGCGCTTTTTCGTACGCATCGAACAGCTCGGCCTCCCGTGCGGTGAGTTCGAGTTCGATCGGCTCGACCAGCGTCTGCGTCGTCGTCTCGCCCGCGAACTCCTCCCGGAGTCGCTCGTAATGAACCCGCTCGTCGGCGGCGTGCTGATCGACGAGCAGGAGTCCTTCCTCGCTCTCGCAGACGACGTACGTATCGCGCAGCTGGCCGAGCACCCGGAGGTCGGGAAGGCGGTCGTAGCCCGGCTCGGCGGGCTCGCCGAACGTCGTCTGCGTGGTCGCCCCGGCGAAGCGCCGCTTTTCGTCCCGCGCGTCCGGTCCGTCCGCCTCGCCTGACGCGTTCGGTTCGTCCCCGTCGGGTTCGGTTCCCGCCTCAGTGTCCGCCCGGTCTGCCCTCTGGCTCGCGCGTCGGGCCACCGCCGACCGCTCGGCGTCGGTCGAGCGCACGCTCGCACGGGTCGACTTCGCCTCCGATTCGGGCGTTTCGTCCCCATCGCCGGGATCGGGAGCGATCTCGGTCTCGACGGGGGTCGAGCGCCCGCGCGGGGCAGACGTTCGGATCAGGCCGCGATCGAGCAGCGTCTCCCGTACCGTCTTCTCGATCTGGTCGGTGATCGCGGCCTCCTCGCCGAAGCGGACCTCCATCTTCCGGGGGTGGACGTTCACGTCGACCGTCTCGGCCGGCACGTCCAGATCCAGCACGGCGAAGGGGTAGCGACTCGGCGCGAGCTGGGTGCCGTAGCCTTCGACGACGGCGTTTCTGAGCGCGCTCGACCGGACGTACCGCCCGTTGACGTACGTCGAGACGTAGGTCGCGCTCGCCCGCGTCGTCTCGGGATCGCTCACGTAGCCCGAGAGACCTTCGAGAGGACCCTCGGCGACGTCCTCGATCGGAACCATCGCGCGGGCGACCTCCCGGCCGTAGATCGAGAGGATCGTCGCCCGCAGGTCGCGCCGGCCCGCCGTCGCGAACACCTCCCGGCCGTCGTGTTCGAAGACGAACCGCACGTCGGGGTTCGCGAGCGCGTAGCGCGTGACGACCGTGTTGACGTGATCGAACTCGGTCGCCTCGCGTATGAGGTACTTCTTGCGGGCGGGCGTATTGTAGAAGAGGTCGGTCACCTCGATGGCGGTCCCCTCCGGGGGACCGGCGGGCTCGACCGACTCCACCTCGCCGCCGACGAGCGTGAGCGTCGTCCCGGCGCCGTCGCTTCCTCGCGCCCTCGTCGTGATCCGCGTCCGCGAGACCGCCCCGATCGTGTGGAGCGCCTCTCCCCGAAAGCCGAGCGTCTCGACGCCGCCCTCGAGATCGGAGATGTCGCGGATCTTGCTCGTCGTGTGCTGGCGGACCGCTTTCCGTACCTCGCTCTCGCTCATCCCGATCCCGTCGTCCGCCACCCGGATCCGGTCGATCCCGCCGGC
>JAWARX010000174.1:0-3714 GCA_038893155.1 Halalkalicoccus sp. | reverse complement strand
TTCGTCGTCAATAGCGTTCTGGGACCCTTCGGCGACGAGGCCGGCTGGATGGTCTCGGAGGGCCTGTACGAAATTAGAGAAGTGGACGCCGCGATGGTCTTTCAGAGGAACTACCCGATGGGACCGTTCGAACTCGGCGATCTGACGGGGATCGACGTCGGCTACCACGTCCGCAAGGAGGCGGGCAAGGAGGTGCCGCCGATCGTCGAACAGAAAGTCGAGACCGGGGAGCTCGGCCGGAAGACGGGGAAAGGGTACTACGACTACGAGTCGGGCGATGGAGCGGAGTACGAACCCGACGACGGCGAGGGCGTCGACACGCTGCGCATCGAAGCCCGGATGATAAACGAGGCCGCGAAGCTGATCGGCGAGGACGTCGCGACCTCCGAGGCGATCGATACCGGGCTCAGGCTCGGTGCGGGCTTTCCCGAGGGGCCCTGCCGGCGGGCCGACGAGCTCGGGCTGGATACGGTCCTCGAAAAACTTGAAACCCTGCACGAGGAGTACGGCGCGGCGCGATACGAACCCGCCGACTATCTCGAAGAGCTGGTCGAGGCCGGAAGGACCGGCAAGGACGCGGGCGCGGGCTTTTACGAGTACGGGGACGGTGAGCGCGACTACGCGACGATCGAGACGACGTTCGAGGATGGCCTGCTCGAACTCACGCTCGATCGGCCCGAGCGCCTCAACGCCCTGAGTCGGGAGATGGCCGGCGAGATCGTCCACGCGCTGGAGAATGCCGACCTCGACGACGTGCGGGCGGTCACGTTCGAGGGACGGGGCGACCGGGCCTTCTGTGCCGGCGCGGACATCACCGGGTTTTCCGGCATCGAACCCCACGAAAAGGAGGTCACGCCGGTCCACCGCCTGGTCGCGGAGTTCCCCCGGCCGACGTTGGCAAAAATCGACGGCTACTGTCTCGGTGGCGGGTTCGAGTTAGCGCTGGCCTGCGATCTTCGGATCGCGACCGAGGGCTCGCGATTCGGCTTCCCGGAGATCACCCTCGGACTCATCCCGGGCGGCGGGGGCACCCAGCGCGCGATCCGCATGCTCCCCGATGCCCGCGCGAAGGAGCTGATTTTCCGCGGGAACCACATCGCTGCCGAACGCGCTGCAGAGTGGGGCCTGATCAACCGGGTGGTCCCGGACGGGGAGTTCGACGCGGTCTGCGAGGAGTTCGTCTCGGATCTCGTCGGCGGCCCGCCGATCGCCCTGCGAAAGGCAAAGCGGGTGATGAACCGGGGGCGCGACGTGGACATGGACGCCGGCCTCGAGATGGAGTCCCAGGCGTTCGGTCTCCTCCTTTCGACCGAGGACGTCGCCGAGGGCACCGCGGCCTTCAGCGAGGACCGCGAGCCGGCGTTCCGGGGCGAGTGACGTGTCGGGCGATCTCGACACCGCCGGATTGCGGCCGTTCATCGACGGTCACGGGTACCTCTCGTGGCTCGGTCTGCGCCTCGAATCCGTCGAGGTGGGACGCGTTCGGATGTGCGTTCCCGAGACGGACACGCTGCGCAATCCGGGCCCCGGAAGGCCGGTCCACGGCGGAATCACCGCGACGCTGATCGACACCGCAAGCGGTTTTGCCCTCCGAACCACGTTCGAGGAGCCCGCCGACGCACGACTCGCGACGACCGACCTCGACGTCTCGTACCTGCGCCCGGCGACGGGAACGCTGACGGTCGAGGCCGAGGTGCTTCGGGCGGGCGGAACGACCGGCGTCACCGACGTGACCGTCGAGAGCGACGCCGAAACCGTGGCCGTCGGCCGAACCACCTACCGGCTGTTCCGCGAGTCATGACCCGCTTTGCCGAGATCGAGGTCGGCGACGCGATCGAGACGGCCGGCCGGACGATAACCGAGGCCGACATCGCGAACTTCGCCGGCGTGAGCGGTGACTTCAACCACCTGCACACGAACGCCGAGCGAATGCGTGCGTCGGAATTCGGCGAGCGGATCGCCCACGGCGCGCTTGTCTTCTCGATCGCCACCGGACTGCTCTGGCAGGTTCGCGAGCGTCCCTCTCACGTCGTCGCCTTCTACGGGATCGATCGCCTGCGGTTCGTTTCGCCGGTGTTCGTCGGCGATACGATCTCGGTGCGAGCCGAGGTCGCGGGGAAAGACTCCCGCGAGCACCCGGTCGCGAGCGGGGTGGTCCGGTACGACGTGACGGTCTCGAACGGGGAGGACGAAACCGTGCTGTCCTGTGAGCTGCTGTCGTTAGTGCGGTAATATCGATATTTGTTGACACACAACGTATTTATACCTGTAATTGACAGTTACTGCCTAGCGATGGTTAACGATTGTTCGTATGGAATATCGGAGCTGAACACTGGAAACTCGAAAGGACGGGAACTGAACCGACGTGCGTTCCTCGCGGCGGCGGGAACGAGCGCGGCTGCCGGGCTGGCTGGCTGTTTGGGTGGCGAAGAGACGGACGAGAACGTAGTGACGATCGGTCATCTCGCACCGCTGGAACTCGACATGGGGATCGGCTCGGATCGAAGCGCCGAGATCGCGGTCGACGAGATCAACGACGAGGGCGGGATTATGGATACCGACGTCGAGCTGGTTTCGGTCGACACCGCTGCAACCCCCTCCGAGGGGACTCGACAGGCCGAGGATCTCGTCGGGCAGGAGAACGTCGACGTGCTGATCGGCGCACACGCAAGCGAGGTAGCGCTCGCGATCGTCGAGTTCGTCGCCGACGCCGGAATCCCGTTTCTGACGACCGGTACGGCTGCCCCGGAGATCTTCACCCGACATACCGCCGAGGACTACGAGACGTACAAGATGGTGTTTCGACCGGGACCGACGAACTCGGCGTATCAGGTCGACGAACTGGGCGAGTACGCCGAGTACCTGAACGAGGAACACGGCTGGAGTACGTTCGCCCAGCTCGCAGAGGAAGCGGCGTGGACCGAGTTTTTCACCGAGAACCTCCCCGACGAACTCGAGGGTCGTGGCTTCGACGTGCCGTACAACGAGCGCATCGCCTCGGACACCGACGACTTCTCACCGGTCCTCGGAAACATCGAGGGCGAGGGTGCCGACGCCGTGTTCAAGCAGTTCTCGTTGCTTCCCGGCACCGGAATGCTCTCGTCGTGGCGGGCAAACGAGTACCCGTTCGGCCAAGAGGGGGTTAGTGTTCCCTCGATGTCGCCACAGTACTGGGACGACACCAACGGGGGCTGTGAGTTCGAGACGACCGCCGAAAGCGGAGCTGGCGGCGTTGCCGAGATCACCGAACGCACCGGCCCGTTCGTCTCCGAGTACGCCGAGCGACACGGCGAGGAACGACCGACGGCTCCGATGTACATGGGATTCAGCACCTATGATGCGATCTACATCTACAAGGAGGCCGTCGAACGCGCGGGCACGTTCGACTACCGCGAGGAACTCGATACGATCACCGACGAGCTCCTCGAAACCGATTTCACCGGCACCGTCGGACCCGTCCGTTTCGGCGAGCCGGGCTCGGAGTTCCCCAACGACGTGATCGGCGGCGAGGACGGCGCGCAGTTCCCGGTCACCCAGTGGATCGACGGCGGAAAGGAGTGTGTGTTCCCCCGCGAGTTCGCCACCGCCGACCACCAGCTCGCTAGCTGGATCTGATCATGCTCGGGAAAACACCGAAGCCGGAGGTCCTCTGGAAAAGCCAGGAGATGGGCGAACGGTCTGCGATCGGAGGAAGCAAATGCTAGCCTCGTTGCT
>JAWARX010000173.1:0-5607 GCA_038893155.1 Halalkalicoccus sp. | reverse complement strand
TCGGGCGCGACCCGCGGGGCCCGCGCGCGGTCCGCGAACTCCTCGGGTTCGAGACGCTCTGTGAGAGCGATTTTCACGGGACTGTCACCGAGCTCCGCGCGGCGGGGCTGATAGAAGAACGCGAGGTCGCCGGCGAGCGGGGGTATGGAACGACCGCTCTCGCGAGCGAGGCCCTCTCGTCACTCCGCGGGTCCGGCTCCTCCGACCCCGGCGGCGAGTAGCGCCTCGCCGCGCTCGACCGTCGATCGGTTCGTCGTCGGGTCCTTTTCGACCGTCACGAGGTCGTCCGCCGCGCCCACCAGTTCGTCGTCGTGGCTGACGACCACGATCTGCTCGACGCCCAGCCGGCGCATCGACTCGACGAGATCGACCAGTTTCGAGACGTGCCCCGAGTCCAGAAAGACGGTGGGCTCGTCGAGGATCAACGGCGGCATCGGCGCGGATCCCTCGATCCCCTCGGCGAGCAGGCGGTAGATCGCACAGCGCAACGAGAGGTTGAACAGCGCGCGTTCGCCCCCCGAGAGCTGCTCGGGATCGAGCGGCGAGCCGTCTTTCTGGTAGACCGTGAGTTCGTACTCGCCCGTTAGCTCCAGTTTGGCGTAGGCGTCGTTCTGATAGACCAGCTCGAACGTCTCGTTCAGCATGCGTTCTAACTGCTCGACGTTTCGCTGTCGGAGCTTCGCACGCAATCGTGCGTACATCCCCTGAAGCTGCTCCGTCTCCGCGTAGAGCGAGTCGAGCGCCGCCAGCCGTTGCTCAATCCCTTCGCGGCGCTCTCTGAGCTCTGCGAGCGTGTCGAGTTCGTTTTTCACGCCGCCGATCCGGTCGCGGAGCTCGCGTTCGCGCTCGCGCAGCTCGGCGAGCTTGCGTTCGACCTTCTCGAGGTACTCTTCGGCCTCGCGTCCGTTCTCGCGGGCTCGCTCGATCCGCTCGGGATCGTACTCGGCTTCGAGGTCGCGCTTTCGCTCGCGTTTCTCCGCGAGGCGCTCGCGGCGCTCGTCGTTCAGTTCCGCGAGCCCCTCTCGACGCTCGCGGAGCGTCGCCACCCGCTCGCGGGCGTCCTCGATCGCGTCGAGGCGCTCTGTGAGGGACTCGAGCCGATCGATCCGCGCCTCGACGGCGCTGCGCTCCTCGTCGAGCTCGGAGACGCGCTGCTGGGCCTCCTCGGCTCGCTCGCGTGCCTCATCTGCGACCTCGCGTTGCTCGTCGGCCTCCGAGGCGAGCTCCTCGCCCCGGGCTTCGAGCGTCCCGACCCGCTCGCGTTTCTCCTCTAGACTCGCCTCCCGGTCGGTGAGCAGCTCTTCGAGCGACTCGTAACGCTCCGTCGCGCGGTCGATCGCGTCCTCGGCCTCGGCGAGCGACCGGGCGCGTTCGAGGCGTCCCTCGACCGCCTCGCGCTCCTCGCGAGTCTCCGCGAGATCGCTTTCGAGATCGGCGACTCGATCGCGGCGCTCCGAAAGGGCGTCGACGTGGGGCGATTCTTCGACCGGCTGGCCGCACTCGGGACACCTTCCCGCCTCGCGCAGCCGTTCGGCCTCGGCGACGCTCTCGCGGGCGGATTCGAGCGATGCACGCAGCTCCGTCTCGCGCTCGCGCAACGACTCGCGCTCCTCGCGCAGCTCGGCCACCCACCCGTCGGCCTCGCCGACATCGACCGGGGCGTCCGAAAAGCGCTCGCGGCGCTCGGCGATTTCCCCTTCGAGCGTCGAGAGCGTCTCGCGGCGCTCTTCGAGCGCGTCCGTACCCTCCTCGATCTCCGTTTCGAGCGCCGCGGCCTCCTCGCGGGCCTCCTCGGCCCGCGCTTCGAGGCCCTCGGCGCGTTCGTCGGCGTTCGCCGCCTCGCTTTTGGCCCGCTGGACCGCGAGGCTCGCTTCCCTGAGCTCCTCGCGACGCTCCTCTAGGTCGTCTTCGAGCGACTCGCGCCGCTCCTCGATGGCGCTTGGTTCTGCCCCGTCGAGCTCCGTCTCGGCGAGCAGCGCGTCGCGTTCCCTCTCGAGATCGGCGATCTGCTCGCGGGTTGCCGAGAGCTCCGCCGAGAGCTCCTCGCGATCGGCTTCCGTCCCCGAGATCGTCTCCCGGAGCGTCTCGCACTCGCCCTCGAGATCGGCGATCTCCTCGCGGGTCTCCTCGTGAGCGGCGAGCACTTCGGCCGCCTCCTTACGGGTTCGCTCGGCGTTGCGCTCGTTCTCCTCGAAGCGCTCGATCTGGCCCGACAGCTCGGCGAGGTCGGTTTCGAGCGCGTTCAACAGCGACGGAAGCTCCTCGTCTTCTTTCTCCCCGATCTGGCTTTCTACCTCCCGGAGGCTGCCCCGAACGTCGGCACGGACGTCGTTGACTCCCAATCTTGCTTCGCTGACGCGCTCGCGGTACTCCTCTAGCTTCCCGAGCTGGAGCAGGTCGTCGATCATGTCCTGGCGCTCGCCCGGCGTCGCGTGGATCAGCTTGTTGACCTCCCCCTGACGCACGTACGCGCAGTTGACGAACGCCTCCGCGTCCATCCGGAGCAGCTTTTCGATGGCGGCCTCGACGTCGCGTGCACCCTCGATCGTCTCCTCGGGCGTTTCGAGCACGCAGGTCGCTGTCTGGGCGCGCTCGCCGGACAGCCGGATCCGGCGCTCGATGTGGAACTCGCTCTCGCGGTGGGCGAACCAGAGCTCTATCTCGCAGGCCTCCTCGCCGTTGGTGATCACGTCCTCGAGCGTGCCGTCGAGCGCCGAGGAGCCGTACAGCGCGAAGAAGCACGCTTCGAGCAGCGAGGACTTCCCGCTGCCGTTCAGCCCGTGGATCACGGTGACGCCGCGTTCCAGTCGGAGGTCGATGTCGGGGTACGGCTTGAAGTTCTCCAGTCGGACGCGCTCGATCCTCACAGGTACTCCTCCATCGATGACTGATCGTCACTGGCGACCGCCGTCGCCTCGGTCGCGGGCGCGTCGGCCGGAGCCTCCTCCGTCTCGCTCTCCGCGTCGGATCCGCTCGCGGTCCCGGAAGTCGCGGCCGGCTCGCGCGGCCCCGGTTCGGAGTCGGCCGGCTCGAACGTCGCGGGATCCCCCTCGATCAGCGTCCGGACCCGCGTTTCGACCGTCTCGCGCACGTTCGAGTCGGCGACCTTGCTCGCGCGGACGGTCTCGTCGATCTCGCCGGCGGCCTCCGACAGCCCCATCTCCCGGAGTCGCCCTTCGACCGCCGCGTCGGGGTCCGAAAACGAGACGTCGACGGTGGTCTCCTCCTCGCGCTCGCGCCGGTCGCCCACGCGGGCGACGAGCGCGCCCCGTTCGCGGGCGAACGACTCGATCTCGGCTGGCGTGACCGGCTCGCCCTCCCCCTCGACCGTGACGATCACGACACGGCCGTCGAGTTCGTGCTGGCCGACCCGCTCTACGACGCGTTCGGTGCCCTCCCCAGGGGCGAGTTCGACGTCGACGAAGACGAACTCGCGGGTGTCGAGCCCGCGCCGGGTGATCCGCACCTCGCCGTCGAACGTCACGAGGTTATAGCCCCGGTCCTCGCGTTCCGTGGCGCTGGCCCGTTCGGTCGAGCCACAGTACGTGATCCACGTCCCGTCCACCTCGGCCCGGTCGGGCTTGTGGTTGTCCCCGAGCAACAGCGCGTCGAACTCGACGGAGGCGCGTTCGAGCAGCTCCTCGGTGTCCCAGTTGGCGTAGGCGAAGGGCTCGAACAGCCCGTGGGCGACCAGCGCCGCGTGCTCCGTCTCGGGCGCGGCGAAGTCGTACGCGAGATCCGCGCGCTTGGACTCGGGGACGTGATCCAGCCCGGAGAAGGTGGTCTCGCCGATCTCGACGCCCTCGCCGTCGAGGCGCGTCGCAAGTCCCATCCGACAGAACAGATCGAGCCACTGGCCCTCGCGGGTCCCCTCGTGGTTGCCGACGATCGCGAGGAAAGGAACGTCCGCGGCGTCGAGATCGCGAAGCACGTCGAGGGTGCCCAAGAGGTCCTGAACGTCGGGCCGTCGGTCGTGAAACAGGTCGCCGGCGTGGACCACCGCGTCGACGCCCTCGGCTATCGCGTCTTCGGCGACCCGCTCGAAGGCGGCCAGAAAGTCGGCCCGGCGCTCTGCCGAGTGGTACTGGCGATACCCGATATGGGTGTCGCCGGTGTGGATCACCCGTGTCATGTCCCGGGGTTCGCGCGGGAAACGTATAAGCGACGTGGGAGTACGCGAACCGTGCTCAGCGCGATTCGATGCGCAGCGTATACAGCCGTTTCCGGGCGTCCGAAAACGAAAAGCGCGACTCGACGACGCCCTCTTCTTCCAGTCGGTTCAGCGCGTAGCGGACCGTCCGCGGGGGAAGCAGGGTCTCTTCGGCGAGCTGGCTCTGGGTGAGCGTCTCGTTGTACTCGAGTACCTTCGCCACCAGCTTCGCGCTCGGCGGCAGCTCCCTGACCGCCTCCCATCCCGTCGGTTCGGACTCCGCGTCCGTTTTCGCCTCTCGATCCCCGGATTCGACCGCAACCGCCTCTGTGCTGGCCATCTCGATGTCCACTACCGGATACAGAGTGATAATATTTCCTCTTTTGAAATATTACTACCGAGAATTATGAAGGCGGAGACGTAATCGACCCGAAACCTCTTATGAGTCAGCGACCTAGCTCGGGGCAATGACCGACACCGTGGAGGACGTGGATCCCCCCTACGAGGAGGACAACGCCTCACAGCAGGAGAAGATCGAAGCCCTGCGCGATCGCCTCGACATCCTCGAGGACCAGAACGAGGAGATGCGCGATAAGCTGTTGGATGCGAACGCCGAGAACAACAAGTACCAGCAGAAGCTCGAACGGCTGACCCACGAGAACAAGAAGTTAAAACAGTCCCCGCTGTTCGTCGCCACGGTCCAGGAGCTGACCGACGAGGGCGTCATCATCAAACAGCACGGCAACAACCAGGAGGCGCTCACGGAGGTCACCGAGGAGATGCGTGCCGAGCTCGAACCCGATAGCAGGGTAGCGGTCAACAACTCGCTGTCGATCGTCAAACAGCTCGACGGCGAGACCGACGTTCGCGCCCGCGTGATGCAGGTCGATCAGAGCCCCGAGGTCTCGTATACCGACATCGGCGGGCTCGACGAGCAGATGAACGAGGTGCGAGAGACCGTCGAGATGCCGCTTCTCAAACCAGACATGTTCCGCGACGTGGGCATCGACCCCCCGAGCGGCGTCCTCCTCTATGGACCGCCGGGCACCGGGAAGACGATGCTGGCGAAGGCGGTCGCAAACGAGACCGACGCCACCTTCATCAAGATGGCCGGCTCCGAGCTGGTTCATAAGTTCATCGGCGAGGGCGCGAAGCTGGTTCGTGACCTCTTCGAGGTCGCACGCGCCCACGAGCCCGCCGTGCTGTTCATCGACGAGATCGACGCCATCGCCTCGAAGCGTACGGAGTCGAAGACCTCCGGTGATGCGGAGGTCCAACGCACGATGATGCAGCTCCTTTCGGAGATGGACGGCTTCGAGGACCGCGGCGAAGTGCGAATAATCGCCGCGACCAACCGCTTCGACATGCTCGATCGCGCCATCCTCCGGCCCGGCCGGTTCGACCGGCTCATCGAGGTGCCCGAACCCGACGCCGCAGGCAGGGCGAAGATCCTCGCG
>JAWARX010000172.1:0-5688 GCA_038893155.1 Halalkalicoccus sp. | reverse complement strand
CCGCGTCGTTGACCAGCGGTTCGTCGATGGAATCCGCATCCTCGCGCTCCCAGTCCCCTTCGAGCACCTCCAGAACGTGCTCTTCGGGCGGAAGCATCGAATCCGGGTCCGCGTCGTGGAACTCGTCGTTCCCGTCGATTCCGAGACAGCCGGCGAAATAAAAGCAGGCGGCTCCGGTAGCCGTGAGCAGTCGTCTGCGTCGCATACGTGTGACATAGAACCCGTATTGATAAAGTCATGTACGAGAGTCGAGTCTCCACCGGGACATTCGGACGAGGTCCTCAGCGCCGATGTTCAGCGCTGTCGGGTAGTCACGCGGGGACGTTGGAGGGACGGGGACGTCCGCTCGGCGTCGTTCGTCTCCGGCCGGAGCCCTCGGGTCACTATCGGTTCGGTCGCCGATCACTAACGAACAGAAAACGGGGCCGGGCCAGACCCCGTTCCGGTAAGGCACTGCGCTGGCTTGCACCAGCGATACCCATTACCACGGCAACTATTATCATTATTCCGCAACTAACGCCGGTTAGGGAACTGTTATGCCCGCAAGCGGGCGCTACCGAAACGAATCGGACCGAGCTCGGGGCTCCGAAATCGGGGGCCGAACGTGGAACGAGGCGGGAGTGGACCGTCCGGGAGCGGTCCGGTGGAGCGCGACGCGGGTTGTGTGTGCCGTCAAGCGAGAAAAGCGCTCTTCGGCAACTGGTACTCCGGCGTCGATCCTAATAAACGTGTTTGCTCGAACCTGCAGCCGCCCGGTCGTCACGGGGAGCGGTCACCGTCGATCGCGAAGCGCCGGGAACTCCCCTCTAACCCGCTCGACCCGCCCGGGATCGAGATCGCAGGTGACGAGCGCCGGATCGTCCGCAGAGCTCGCGAGCGTCGTCCCCCACGGATCGAAGACCGTCGAGCGGCCCACCAGCTCCGTCCCCTCGTGTTCGGCGCTGCCGTTTACCGTCCCGACGTAGCACTGATTCTCGATCGCGCGAGCTCGCGAGAGCGTCGTCCAGTGTTCGACCCGCGGGTAGGGCCACGCGCTCGGGACGAGCACGAGCGTCACACCCCGATCGACGAGCCGGCGGTAGAGTTCGGGGAATCGTAGGTCGTAACAGGTCGTGATCGCGGCCCTGAAGCCTCCGATCTCGAAGATCCCGAGCGTGGGGTCCTCGCCGGGGACCAGCAGTTCGGCCTCGGCCGACTCGTAGCCGAAGAGGTGGTGTTTCCGATAGACGGCCCGACGTTCGCCCGAGCGGTCGAACAGCACGGCGGTGTTCGCGAGCCCCTCGTCGGCGGGTCGCGGGATCTCCGCGGTGTCGGATGCCTCGGCGGTGGCGGCCAGATCCTCGACGATCGTTCCCGCGAGGACGGCGATGTCGTGTTCCGCGGCGGCCTCGCCGATGTGCGAGAGCGTCGGGCCTGCAAGCCCCTCCGCGGCCCGGTCGTACTCCTCGAACGCGAAGTATCCCACGTTGAAGATCTCGGGTAGACAGACGAGATCGGCGTCGCGGGTTGCGGCCTCACCGATCGTCTCGATCGCCCGCGAGACGTTCGTCTCGACGTCGCCGTGTTCGATCTCCAGTTGGGCGAGCGCGAGTTTCATCGTCCTCGCTCGTCGAGGTACGCCCGAATCGCGTTCTCCAGGTTTTCGAGTTCGGAATCGAGGTTGTGCTTGAAAAAGCGCTCGACGCCGGGGAGCTTGCCGTCGACGACGAACTCGTTGGTGAGCCGACAGCCCTCGTCGGTCGCTTCGAGGTCGTGGGTTCCGGTGACGCGCATGACCTTCGAGCGGCCGACGAACTCGACGTGGTGTGGCGGGTCGCGTCTCGTGTCCTCGGTCTCGACGCGGGCGGCCCTGCGGATCACCGGGATGGGGAGGTCGATGTACCAGGTGGCCCTCCGGCCAGCCTCGTCTTCGAGTTCGTAATCGGAGACGACGCTGATCGCCCGTGCACGTCGTTCCGGATCCGAGATGAACTCCCAGACCTCCTCGCACGGTGCCGGCAGATCGAAGCGTCGCTGGACCCGGACGGTCATACTCGAAAACGAGGTCGCCGCGATCAAAAAGCCGCCGGATCGGATCAGCTCAGGGTGACCTTCCAGGTCGTCGAACGCGAGCGGCCCCACTTCTCGATCTCGACCTCGTCGGTCTTCTCGTCGAGATGCGGGAGTCGCGCGCCGACCTGCTTCGAGGAGAGTCCGAGCGCCTTCGCGATGTTCTTCGACCGGAAGTACCCCTCGCCGGTCGAGACGCTGTCACGGAGGTAGGCGAGGATACGCTGATCCTCGTCCGTGATATCGCTCATTGGAACAGCCTAAGGCGCTTGACGCTCTTAACGATTTCCCGCCTACGCGTAGGCGTGGACGGCCACGATCAGGACCATCGCCGCGACCATCGCCGCAGCGAAGCCCCACGCACCGACGAGCCCGCCCGGTGCGACGAACATCGCGACAGTACCGAGGGCCGCGAGCAGTCCGAACAACAGTCCGAGCCCCAGCCCCTTGTCCGACGCCGTCTGGTTCATACCTGCCATGAACCGTCGTACGCGGGGCCGGGGTGTAGTGCGTTGTGGTTCCGAACGCGTCGTGACTCCCGAGGGCGGTACGTTTTTTTCCGCCCGGTGTGAGGGACGGATATGAGATGGAGTACCCACGCTCCTGATCGAGTTCTCGGCGAGTAGCGCCACCAGTGCCGAAGCGATCGTTCTGACGATCGAGGGAACGGACCACGAACTGAGCAGGGACGCCGCCGCCGACCTGCGCGCGGCGATCGACGACGCGCTGACCGAGCGCGACGAGTTTCTACACACTGCCGGCGAGCGCCGCGAGGACGGACGCTACGTCGTCTCCCGACGCGGCGCGGAGTCGGCGGGCAACGCGAAGGTCTTCGAGAGCTTCGAGGCCCTGTGCCGGCTGTACGACCGCCTGCCGGAGACGATCACCGCAGACGACGTCGAACGGAGCGGGATCACCGGCTCGCGCCGGCACATGGTGGTGCGACACTTCGCGGAGCATCCCGCCTTCGACTGTCGGATCGCGAGTCGAAGTCCGCTGGCCGTCGAGAAGGGCTGATCCCCTGTCACACGAATCGATCGCTGCTGCACTGCGGTGGCCGGCGCGGACGCGAGCGGCGAAAGGGCCGCTCGCGTCCGCGGGGCGGGGAAGGGCTGGTTCCCGGAAGCGCCGTCCGGTCTTCTCGCGGCCGGAGGCCGCTCGAACGGCCGGCGGGGCCGGCGACCCCGCGCCGTCAGACGGTGCGACTCGGCTGTACCTGGAGGTCCTCAGAAATCTCCGATTTCTGGGATCTCGGATTGCCGACGGCACTTCGATGACTCCTCGGAAGACCACGGGTCTTCCGAGACTTCGCGGCGACTTCGTCGCCGCTCAGTCCAGAACGGCCGCGAAGCGGCCGTTCGTAGGGACATAAAAAGGGCGAGCAATCGAGCCAGTCGATTGCGAGGGCTTTTCAGGGGAACGTACCGCCTTCCTCGAACGCTCGCACGACCCGTTCGAGGGCGACGACGTAGGCGGCGGTTCGGAAGTTCGGCACGTCGTGTTTCTCGTAGGCATCGGTGAGGTCCTCGAAGGCCTCGACGATCACCGATTCGAGTTCGTCGTTGACCCGATCCTCGTCCCAGTAGAAGCGCTGACGGTTCTGGACCCACTCGAAGTAGCTCACCGTGACGCCGCCGGCGTTCGCGAGGATGTCGGGAAAGACCGCCACGTCGCGCTCGGTCAGCACGTCGTCGGCCCGCGGCGTCAGCGGGCCGTTCGCGGCCTCGACGATCACGTCGGCCTCGACCTCGTGAGCCAGCTCCTCGTCGATGGCGTTCTCCAGTGCGGCGGGCACGAGCAGGTCGACGTCCAGCGTCAAAAGTTCCTCGCCGGAGAACTCCTCCGTTGCCCCCTCGAACCCCGAAACGCTACCGGTCTCGTCCTTGTGATCGCGCACGGCCTGCGTGTCGAGTCCCGACGCGCTGTGGATGGCTCCCGAGGAATCGGAGACGGCGACGACCGTCGCGCCCTCCCGTTCGAGGAGGTTCGCGGCGATCCAGCCGGCGTTGCCGTAGCCCTGCACCGCGACCGCGGCGTCCGCGACGTCCCGCCCGAGATACGAGAAGGCCTCGCGGGCGGTCAGCATGGTCGAGCGGCCCGTCGCCTCGACGCGGCCCGCGCTGCCGCCGCTCTCGATCGCCTTGCCGGTGACGACCCCCGGCGCGGTCGTGTTCTCGAGGGTCTCGTAGGTGTCCTTGAGCCAGTTCATCTCGCGCTGGCCGGTGTTGACGTCCGGTGCGGGGATGTCCCGGTCCTCGCCGATGAGCGGGCGCAGTTCGGTCGCGAAGGCCCGTGTGATCCGTTCGAGTTCGGCCTCGGAGTACTCCCTGGGATCGATGACGATCCCGCCTTTCCCGCCGCCGTAGGGGATCCCGACGATCGCGGCTTTGTACACCATCCAGCCCGAGAGCGCCTTCACCTCGTCCCGGGAGACGTTCGGGTGATACCGGATCCCGCCCTTGTACGGCCCGCGGTCCCCGTTGAACTGCGATCGGAAGGCCCGGAACCGCTCTAAGGAGCCGTCGTCGAGGCGAACCGAGAGGTTCGTTTCGAGCACTCGCTCGGGGTTCTTCAGCCGGTCGAGGACGCCCTCTTCGATGTCGAGGTACGCGGCGGCATCGTCGATCTGTTCCTGCAGACTCTCGAACGGGTTCGCTTCCTCGGCCATTGTCTACCGACACGCCAACGGCGGTGTTAAGCGTGCCGGAGTGAATATCATACCAGTAATATAATCGTATATTAGGTCAGGTCGACGCCGGCGGCGCGAGCCCGTTCGCGGATCCGCTCGGCTTGCGCGATCAGCGGCGCGTCGATCATTTCGCCGTCGACGCGGAAGACGCCCCGGTTCTCGTTCTCGGCTCGTTCGGCGGCATCGAGCACCTTCTGTGCCCACGCGATCTCCTCGGGGTCGGGCGTAAAGGCGTCGTTGATCGGTTTCACTTGTTCGGGGTGGATCGCCATCTTGCCGTCGTAGCCCAGTTCGATCGCGAATCGCGTCTCCGCTGCGAGCCCCGCGCGATCCTCGATGTCGGTATAAACCGTGTCGATCGCCTCGCAGTCGGCGGCGCTCGCGGCGATCACGACCCGTTCGCGCGCGTAGAGCACCTCCGTTCCCTCGGGGGTGCGGGTCGCGCCGACGTCCGCGGCGAGGTCCTCGGCCCCGAACACCAGTGCGTCGGTCGCGTCGTGGGCGGCGATCGCCGGGGCGGCGAGGACGCCCGTCGCGCTCTCGATCAGCGCGAGGACCGGGAGCCGGTCGCCGTACTCGCGGGCTGCCTCGTCTACGGCTTCGACAGTCGCCGGGCCGGTCACCTTTGGAAGCATGAGGCTGTCGAGCCGGGCGTTTTCGAGGACGGTGAGGTCCGCCTCGAATTCGGGAGTGACCCGGACGCAGACCTCGCCGTCGGGATCGAACGCCGGATCCGAAAGTGCCTCGGCGACCGCCTTGCGGGCCTCGGCCTTCCGCTCGGGCGAAACGGCGTCCTCAAGGTCGAACACGAGCACGTCCGAGCCGTAGCGGGGCGCTTTCCGGAGCAGTTCGGGGCGATCGCCGGGCGTGAACAGCACGCTTCGTCTGGCCATGTCCGATCCCACGCGATCCAGGGACTTGAACGTGGGAAACCGATACGGGTATGGCTG
>JAWARX010000171.1:0-5703 GCA_038893155.1 Halalkalicoccus sp. | reverse complement strand
CAGGTTCTCGGTGGGATCGGAGCCGCCGGCCTCGCGAGCGTCTTCGGACTCGGCTCGGCCGGAGTCGCAACCGCGAACGACGGGGCGAGCGAGATGATGGACCGGAGCGCCCGAATGGACGAGGTCCGTGAAACCCGCATGGAGCTCGTCCGACGACTCCGGCGCGACGGGATGCCCTCGATGGAGGAACGGGACACCGTCGACGACGAGGACGCCGTTCCGTCGAAGGTCGCGATGTTCAGGAAGGGGCTCCCCCACGCCGGCGACGGGACCCCCGACCTCGACGCGTACGAGCACCTCGTCGAGGCGCTCGAAACGGGCGATCCGGACCTCTTCGAGTCGCTCCCGATGGGGGGCCACCGAAAGCTAATCGAGCCACAGGGCGCCTACAGCGTCGAGCTGATGGGTGCGGATCCCCACTCGCTGACGATCGAGGCCCCGCCGGCGTTTGGCTCCGAGGAGCACGTCGGCGAGATGGTCGAGGTCTACTGGCAGTCGCTCGCCCGCGACGTTCCCTTCCGGGAGTACGGCGAGAGCGAGCTGATCCGGGCGGCCGCCGACGACCTCGCGGACGCGCCCGGCTACGACGGCCCGACGGACCCGAACTACCTCTTTCACGCCGATCTCGACGGCGTCGAGCGCGGCCCGTACCTCTCGCAGTTCCTCCTGAAGGACGCTCCCCTGAGCGTTCACGAGATCACACAGGAGATCATCACGCTCGAACCCGGCGTCGATTACGTCACCGACTACGACGAGTGGCTCGCGAACATGCGCGGCCAGCTTCCGGGCCCCGAGGACGAATCCGGCCACCACGACGGCGAACTCGCCGACTCGCTCACCGACTACCGAAAATACATGAGTACGGGCCGGGATCTCGCGGCCTGCGTCGAGCGGGACATGGTCTTTCAGCCGTACATGATCGCCGTGATGGTGCTGATGGGCCGGCCCGTCGACGGCGTCGTCAGCGAACCGGAGAAGATCTACGGCGATTATCACCCCTACGCCGACAGCGACACGCAGGTCGGCTTCCTCAACTTCGGGCGCGAGGGCGTGATGGATCTCGTAAGCGGGATCGGCCAGCCGGCCCACGTCGCCGCGTGGGCCCAGAAGTGGCTCGTCCACCGACGCGCCCGCCCCGAGGCGTTCGGCGGGTTGATCGAGGCGACCGCGAACCCCGACATCGACGCGGACCACCCGGTCCCGGTCGAGGCCTTCGAGGAGTACGAGGTCTTCGACCGGCTCCAGGAGGAAAACGGCTCGCGCGTGCTCACGCAGGCGTACCCCGAAGGCTGTCCGCTGCACCCTTCCTATCCCGGTGGCCACGCGACCGTCTCGGGTGCCTGTTCGACCGTGCTGAAGGCCGTCCTGAACGAGGACACGGTCATCGAGGACCCCGTCCAGCCGACCGCGGATGGTTCGGCGCTCGAACCGTACGAGGACGAGGAGCTGACCGTCGGCGGCGAGCTGAACAAGCTCACCTCGAACGTCAACTACGGCGGCCGGCAGTTCGCGGGCGTCCACTACCGCTCGGATCACGACGCCGGAATCCGGCTCGGCGAGCAGCTCGCGATCGGGTACCTCGAGGACGCCGCGATGCGTTTCCACGAGGAGTTCGACGGCTGGACGTTCACGAACTTCGACGGCGAGACCGTCACCATCGGCTGATACTGTCGGTCGCGGGAATACGAACGTCCGTAGCCCGCTTTGCTAGTCCCAGCGCCTCTCCGATCCGTCGTTGCCACCGACGAGCGACGTACGTACGTATGACCGCCGTCGGTAGCGCTCCCCGAAAGTAAGGACGCCATACGAACGGGGCGAAACCGTTCGCTCGAATTTCGGCGCGGAGCTGTCATGAAAGACACAGATAACAATGCACCGCGTCGATCCCTGTGAGAGTGACCGCCCACCGCTGTGGCGGAGAACACCCACATGAACACGAATCGACGGACGCTGCTCGCGACGGTCGCGGCCGCCGGAATCGCCGGCTGTAGCGAGTACCTGCCCCAGCAGAATCGACCGGATGACTCGACGGCAGAACCGACCGACGCGGCCGACGAAAGCGGTGAGCAACGGCCGGACGAACGGCCCGAGAACCCCGCGGAGTACGACCCGGCGTTCGATTTTCACGACGTCGAGGAGTGGGAAGCGGGCGGCGGCGAGCTCTCGGTCGACGCCGAAACGCACCTGACCGGCGAGCACGCCGTGCGCGTCGACGTCGCCGAGGACGAGGCCTGGGCGCGCGTCGAGCGCTCTGGCCTCGATCTCGACCTGCGCGAGCGCCGCTTCAACCTCGTCTGTCAGGTCCACCTCTCGGAGCCGGGCGGCCAGTCGATCGACATCGCCGTCGAGGACCGCGAGGAAAACGAGCTGCGCTTTCGCGCGCGGGCACACAAGACCGACGAGGAGACGACGTTCATGCCGATGGACGTGGGCTTGCGCGATCGGGATCCGGAGACGGCGATCGATCTCTCGTCGATCAGCCGGGTTCGAATCCAGTCGCGTTTCGACGAGGGTGTCGAGGGAACGCTGTGGCTCGACTCGCTCGATACGGTCGCGCTGCCCGAGACGCCACTGCTTTTGATCCAGTGGGATGACGGGTTCGTCTCGCAGTACACCGAGGGGTTCCCGATCCAGCGCGAGTACGACGTTCCCGCGACGACGTTCGTCAACCCCGAGAACGTCGGCGACGGCGACGACCGGCTCACGCTCGACCAGCTCGAAGAGCTCCAAGCCGCGGGCTGGGAGGTCGGGAGTCACCTGCTCCATCACGACAACCTGACCGAGCTCGACCCCGACGAACAGGAGCGCCAGATCGTCGAGTCGAAGGAGTGGCTCGTCGACCGGGGGTTCGAGCGGGGCGCGGAGTACTTCGCGTACCCGTACGGCGAGCACGACCAGTCGAGCTACGATCTCGTCGGCGAGCACCACGCGCTCGGGATGATCGGCGGCGAGCCGGGCTACGGCTCGCCGAGAAATCTGCCGGCGATCGCGCGCTCTTCCGAGCGGACGTTCGAGGAGGCGACCGAGTACGTCGACCTGCTCGTCGAGTGGGGCGGGATCGGCGGGCTGTTCTGGCACGCCCTTCCCGAGGAGACCCCGACGGGGGAGTTCGAGGAGATACTGCGGTACGTCGCCGACCGGCGCGACGCGGGCGAGCTCGACGTCGTGACGCTCTCGGAGCTAGAGGAGCTGGTCGAGCCGGTTCCGGCCGTCATGCCGTGGCGATCCTAGTTCGATTCGGCGGCACCGAAGCGTTCGGCGAGCCGTTCGAGACGGCGACGACCGTCCGGGCCGAGATCGGTTCGGTCCGCGTAGTCGGTGAGCGTTTCGGCGATCGCGAGGCGCTGACGGCGGGTGAACGCGTCGTTTCCGGAATCCAGCGTCTCGAAGGCCTGGAAGACCTCGAGCGGCGGCGGGTCGATCGCGCTCGGATCACGGGCGGTTCGTTCGCGGTCGATCTGCTGGAGCAGGACGGAGTGGAGGGTCCACTGCTCCTCGCGTGACAGGGGTAGCGTGGTCGATTCGGCTGCGTGCGAGCGGGTGGTCACGGTTCTCGCTACCCGGTAGGGGGGCGACAGTGTATAAGGGTTGCTAGCGTTTAACGTATCCCGACAGAGCCCCGAGAAACGTACGGTTTTCGCAGTATCGAATTAAGTCGGGAACGCCCGAACCGCGACCATGGTGACCGTTCCCCAGTCGGTCCGCGATCGGCTCGAATCGCTCCCGCACGTCGTCGGCACCGCGGTCGGCAAGAAACGCGTCGGCGGGCGACGGACCGACGAGACCTGCGTCGTCGTCTTCGTGGATCGGAAGGTTCCCGAGACCCAGCTTTCGGACGGGGAGATCGTCCCCGAGACGGTCGAGTGCGACGGCGAGACGCTCTCGACCGATGTTCAAGAAGTCGGCGACGTCACCGCCCTGTCGGTCAGACCGGCGACGGAGCCCGAACGCACAGAGCGGCTCCGGCCCGCACCGGGCGGCGTCTCGATCGCCCACCCCGCGATCAGCGCCGGGACGATGGGATCGACGGTGCTAGAAGCCGAGGACGGCGAGAGTGTCGTGCTGACGAACGCCCACGTCGCCGCACCCGAAGGGGCGAACGAGGGCGATCCCGTCCTCCAGCCCGGGCCCGAAGACGGCGGCGAGGAGGGAGACGATATCGGACGGCTGCGCGAGTGGAGCGAGATCAGCACCGACGAGCCGAACACGACCGATTCGGCGCTCGTGTCGGTCGATCCGGCCGACATCGACGAGGAGATCCTCGGGATCGGGCCGCTGGTCGGGTTCGCGGAGGCGGAGATAGAAAGCGACGAGACCTACACTAAAAGCGGGCGAACAACGGGGGTCACGACCGGCGAGCTCCGCGGGCGGGACGCCCGGATCGAGGTCGGCGGGTTCGGCGGCGGCGTCGCCGTCTTCGAGGGCGTCGACCTGTTTACGTCGATGGGCGACGGCGGCGACTCGGGGAGCCTGATCGGTGTCGAGGACGGCGGATTCCGGGCGACGAACCTGCTGTTTGCGGGCAGCCCCGAGGCGACGATCGGCGTTCCGATCGAGGCGGTCGAGGCCGAGCACGGCGAGCTGTCAGTGGTCGGTGGAGGCGGACCGGAAAACGGTGATGAGGGAGGCGGTGACGACGAAGACGGAGAGGCGGGCGAGTCCGCCGACGAATTTTCCGACCGCCTCCGAGATCGGCTCGAACGCGAGTACGGCGGCGCGAGCGAGATCGAGGGCGCGTTCCGGGTCGGAGCGTGGCCGCTAGACCTGCTCGTAGTGCCCGGGACCGATCCGGCGTGGGCCGCCCGGCGGGCGCGCGAGGCAAGAGCCGACGTCGACGCGGTCGTGATCGCCCTCCCGTCGGGGACGACCGGCGAGATTCCGGAGATCCCCGCGGGCGTCGCGGTCGTGACGAGCGATCCCTGAGGCCGTGGCTGTTAGGTAGGTGGGCTTCCAAGGGAGCGCAGTGAGCTCCCCGGGTCGTGATCGCCTCGCGCTTGCGGGCGTGATCTTCGTCGTCATGCTGGCGCAGGTGCTGTTGTACCCGGGGATCGCGGACCTGGTCGCCGCGCTGGGTGCGAGCACCGACCTCGACGCGAGCATGTGGTTTCTCGTCGCGGAGTTCGCCGCGTTCGTCGTCTGTGCGAGCCTCTGGGGGGCCGCGAGCGACCGGACCGGAAAGCGGGTGCGGTTCATCGCGATCGGGGCCGCGGGCGGCGCTGCGGGCTATCTCGTGCTTGCGGCCCTGCCGGCGCTGGTCGAGATCAGCTTCGCGCACGTCCTCGCGCTCCGGGTCATCCAGGGCGCGATGACCGTCGCGGCCTTCTCCCTGTCGATGACGATGCTGATGGACCTGCCCGGCGGCCACGGCAAGAACATGGGCGCCGCGGGGATCGCCATCGGCGGGGGTACCGCGAGCGGCGCGCCCGTCGGCGGCCAGCTGGCCGCGCTCGACCCCCTCGCGCCGCTGTGGGCCGCCGGACTGTTGCTCGGCGCGGCGATCGTCCCCCTCGCGATCGTCTCGGACCGTGCCCCGACGAGCGCTCGCGGCTCGGTGCGCGAGATCCTCGCCGGCCTCTCGCGGACGCCCGCGCTCGGTCTGCCCTTCGTGTTCGGCTACATCGATCGACTGACGGCGGGCTTTTTCGCGCTCGTGGGTACCTTCTACTTCCAGGGGACCTTCGGGATCGGACCCGCGGAGACGGG
>JAWARX010000170.1:0-5707 GCA_038893155.1 Halalkalicoccus sp. | reverse complement strand
GCTACCGAACGCCATCCCGAGCTGATCGCGCCACGTCCGGAGTTCGTCGACGTCCTCGTAGAGGGCGTCCAGATCGTCGCTCACGGCGTCGATGTCCGCGGCGATGTCGTCGCGATCGCCGATGGCCCCGTCCAGATCGGCGAGATCGGATTCGAGCGACGCGATCGTCGCCTCGTGGCGCTCGATCGCCTCGTCGAGCTCGGTGTCCATCACCTCGACGTCCTCTCTGAGCTCGGAGAGCCCGCCCTGCAGGTCGGCGACGAGCCGGTCGCCGGTGCCGTTCTCGTCGAGGAACGACTCGAAGGCCTCCGTGTAGGCTTCGAGCTCGCTCACGCGCGACTGGAGGTGATCGATCTGGATGCGCTCGCTCTCGCCTTCCGTTCCGCCCGCGGCGAACGCTTTGCCGAGGGCCTCTCTATCCGCCCGTGAAACGGAACCCGAGCGGAGTTCGCGCGCCAGCGCTGCCGCGATGCTGTCGGCCTCCGTCGGTGCGGAGTCGCCGACGGTCGTGACGTGCGAGACCGGCACTGGGATCGCGTCACCCCCGCCGTCGGTGACGACGCTCGCGGCCGGTGCCTCCGGTTCGGACGTGGGCTCCTCTCTGCCGTCGACCGAGAGAACGGGCTCGTTCATGAACGCCACCGCTTCTTCGTCGTCGTCGATCCGAATCCCGTAGACGGTCACGACGGTCGTCTCGGGTTCGATCTCGCTCTCGAAGACGAGCCGGCGATCCTCGTGGGCCGTCCAGCGCTCGCTGTCGTACTCGGGGTGAAAGCCGATCCCCTCGATCGGGAACCCCTCGGGAACCCGGTCTTCCAGCCGGATCTTCGCCGGGCTCGACCGGCTAGAGCGGATCTCGAAACTGATCGTCGGCACCGCGAAGTCGTCGGGTTCGTAGCGCTTCGTGACCGCCACGCCCTCGCTGTCGGTTCGGATCGGTTCGGCTTCGTCCATACCTTAACATGACTCTAATAATATATAAAATTCACGATGTGATTGGATGGGGTTTAGAGATCGACGCGATCGCCGATCTCGGCGAGTTTGAGTCGGCGGGGGTACTCGAAGCTCTTTGCGTGATGGTGGAGGTTCTTCGGGTCGGCGGTCAGTCCGCGCCACATGTCCCAGTGGCTGGGAAGCAGGCGGTCGAGTCGGAGGTCGTTTGCGGCCTCGACGATCTGCGTTTCGTCGCTGTACCACTTCGTGCGCACCGGCTCGCCCGTCTCGGAGTCGGGGATCGTCCCGACGGTTCCGAACGCCAGCACGCCGAGATCGATATCGTAGTCCTCGCCGACCGCCTCGAACGCGCCGGGACGGGCGTCCCCGCCGTGGAAGAAGGTGCCGGCGTCGTGCTCGATGACGTAGCTAACGGGTTGAGAGGCGTCGGGATCGTTCGCGGGTTCGACGTTCACCGTAAAGGAGCCGATCTCGTGGGACTCGCCCTCGTGGACGGCGACGAACTGGTCGTCGTCGAGATCCCACGCCTCGTGCCACGCTTCCTCCTCGCGGGCGACCGCGAGGCTGTCCTCGGGGGCGTACATCGTCGCGCCGGTGTTCTGAAGGATCGGGGCCTGGCTCTCGCCGTGGACGTGGTCCGTGTGCTCGTGGGTCACGAGCAAGGCGTCGGCCTCGCCGACGGCCTCGGGATCGAACGGCACCGGGATCATCCGCACCGTTCGCGGCGGGTCGCCGGCCCCCAGGTACGGGTCGATGAAGAGCGTGGTTTCGTCGGCGGCTTTCAGGACGAACCCGTTGCAGCCGAGATACCAGATCGCGACGCCGTCGGGGGAGCTTTCCTCGATCTCGCGCACGAGCCAGTCGCCCCAGTCGCTTCGTGTCATGGCGTGCTATGCGCAAGACAGCGCCCTAATTGTACCGATCGTCGTCCCGAACTGCGGTCGCGGTGGCCGGCGCGAACGCGGACGGCGAAACTGCCGTCCGCGTTCGCGGGGCGGGGAAGGGCAGGTCTACTCGAGCGACCCGACCGCGAGCGACTGGAAAAAGCGAGCGCAGCAAAAGCTGGGTGGCTAGTCCTGACAGCAGCCGCCGGCCTGCTCGCCGAAGTCGACGCTCAGTGGCTCCGAGACCGCATCGTTCAGCGCTTCGAGCTTCGCGTCGAGTCTCGCCTGCGCGTCGAGGTACTCGGCCATCACGGGGATCTCGTGGAGTTCCTGCTGGGCGGCCTGGAGCCGCTTGAGGTCCTCCTGGGTCGCCTCGCCGGTCTGGCGCGCGAGCACGAACTCCTGGCGGAGCGACTCGAACTCCTCGATCTTTTCCTGGGCACTCTCGCTCCCTTTGACCCGCTCCTGGGCGGCCTCGTAGCGTTCGTACTCCTCGCTTCGCGAAATCGCCTCGCCGAGTTCGCCGGCCAGTCGTTCGATGTCGGTGGTTTCGGTCGCCGCCGGCTCGGTTTCGACGCTCATACCCGCGAGTTGGGCCTCGCGTCGTTTCAATCTGCCGGGTCGGACGACACAGTAATGCGACGGGCGGTTGAATCGGGCGGTGAATGAGCGGGACGCTCGCGACGGTCGGTCGGGACCTCGGGCGGATCCTGCTCGCGCTCTCCGGGCTGATCTTCGTCTCGACGCTCGTCTCGATCGCGTGGGGCGAGTACTACGCGATTCCGGGACTCCTCGTCTCGGGGGCGGTGCCCCTCGCGATCGGCTGGGTCCTCTCGCGGCGATTCGCCGACGCGCGCGAACCCGGCAGGTTCCACGGGATGGTCATCGCCGCCTCGGGCTGGTTTCTGATCGCGCTCTTCGGCGCGCTCCCGTTCCTCGCGGTCGCGTGGACGGTCGCGCTCGCGCCCGGCTGGATCTCCACACCCGAACTGACGCCGACGCTCGCGGCGTTCCTCGCGCCGATGAACGCCGTCTTCGAGAGCATGAGCGGCTTTACGGGGACGGGCCTGACGATGGCCGACCGCGAGAGCGTCCTGCCGCGAACGCTGCAGTGGTGGCGCTCGTTCACCGAGTGGGTCGGCGGCGTCGGCGTGATCGTCCTCACGACCGCGATCCTCGCGCGGGCCGGAAGCGGCTCGCTGACGTTGTACGAGAGCGAGGCCCGCTCGGAGAAGATCCACCCGAGCGTTCTCTCGACCGTGCGGACGATCTGGTGGATCTTCCTGCTGTTTACGTTCCTCTCTATCGTTACCCTCTGGCTCGCGGGCATGCCGCTGTGGCACGCGATCAACCACGCGATGACGGGGCTTTCGACCGGCGGGTTCTCCGTGACCGACGAGAGCATCGCCACCTACGACAGCGCGCTGATCGACGCGGCGCTGATCCCGGTGATGATCGCCGGCGGGATCGCGTTTCCGGTCCACTACCTCGTCCTGCGCGGTGATCTGACCACCATCTACCGGGACGCCCAGACGCGCTGGCTGCTCGGTGGGTTGCTCTCGCTCTCGCTCGCGCTCTCGGCGCTGCTGTACTTCGAGGGAGCCTACGAGACGGCCGGCGAGGCGCTCCGTTTCGGCGTCTTTCAGTTCGTCTCCGCGGCGACGTGCACGGGCTTTCAGACCGCGAACGACCTCGGCACCCGGTGGTCGGCGCTCGCCCAGCTGACCGTCTCTGCGGGAATGGTCGTCGGCGCGGCCGCCGGCTCGACGGCCGGCGGGATCAAACTCATCCGGCTGATCACGCTTCTGAAGGGCGCGACCTACCGGGTCGGGGACGTGTTCTACCCGCAAAGTGCGGTTCGACACCTCCGAATCGACGGTCGAGTTCTCGGCGACACGGAGGTCTCCCGCGAGTTCGAGGAGGCGGCGATCATCGCGCTGCTCTGGCTCGTCTTCCTCGGGACCGGAGTGGTCGTGTTGCTGCTCTCGGTCCCCGAACCCCTCGAGAACGTGCTCTTCGAAGTGGCGAGCGCACAGGGCAACGTCGGCCTCTCTACGGGGATCACCGCCCCCGACATGCCGACGGTCGCGAAGGTCGCCTTCCTGTTCAACATGTGGATCGGCCGCCTCGAGATCATCCCGGTGCTCGTCCTGCTCAGGACGCTCCTCTCGCGTCGGGGGCTGTACGCGTGAGCCTCGACCTTTCGACCGCCCTCTCGCGCTTTCGTGGGCCGGACCCGGTCTTCGACGCGCTGATGCTCGCCGGTCCGCTGATCCTCGTGGCGATCGCGCTCCTCGGACGAACCGCGCTCACGACGGCGCTCGCGATCGCATATCTCCTCGCGTTCGTCGGCTACGTCCTGTACAACGGTCTGGGCCACGACCGCTGAAGCCAAGGATCGGCGGGTCCTCGGTAAGGAGGATGTACCTGATCGTCGTCGGTGCTGGCAGCATCGGCACGCAGATCCTCTCGTTCGCGGCGGGAGAGGGCCACGAGGTCGTCGTCATCGACCGCGACGCGGAGCGCGCCGAACGGGCGAGCCGCCAGTACGACTGCCTGGTGTTGAACGCGGACGCCACCGACACCGAGGTTCTCCGCGAGGCCGGCGCGGAGCTCGCGGACGCGATCATCTGTACGACCGAGGCCGACCCGACGAACATCATGGTGCTGTTGCTCGCGAAGGAACTCGGCATCCCGTCGCTGATCTCCGTCGTGCAGGACCCCCAGCACATGCACGTCTTCGAGGAGGTCGGCGCGACCACCCTCGAGAACCCCCAGCGCCTGATCGCCGAACACCTCTACCGAGCCGCAGAGCGCCCCTCGATCGTCGACGTGATGCACCTCTCGGGCGAGGCGGAGATCTTCGAGGTGCGCATCGAGGACGACGCCCCGATCGCGGACCGAACCCTCCACGAGGCCGACACGGCGGGGCTGCTCGACACGGGGACGCTCGTCGTCGCGGTCGAGCGCGGCGAGGAGGTGCTCACGCCCCGCGGGGACACGGAGATCCACGTCGGCGACGTCCTGACGGTCTTTTCGCGAACCGGGATCACCTCGGCGGTGATGGCCCCGTTCGGCGGGACGGTGAAGCGCCGACGTTAAACGCGCGCGCCCGATAGACGGGAACAATGAGCCAAAACGAGTTCTCCGAGGGCGATCTGCGGAACACGGGGATGGCGCTGAAACACGATCGGGAGTGGGACTACGAGCTCGACCGGATCGCCGAGGCCGTCCACGACCGGAACGCGACGAAAGTCGGCCTGCAGTTCCCCGAAGGCCTGAAACGCCGCGGCCCGAAGGTCGCGGACGACCTGCGCGCGCTCCTGCCCGACGACACCACGGTGATGATCTCGGGTCAGCCCTGCTACGGCGCGTGCGATCTCGACACCTACCTCATGCGCCGAACCGACGTGTTCGTCCACTTCGGGCACTCCCCGATGAAGGAATCGGACAAGATCATTTATGTCCCTCTGTTCTCGAACGTGGAGGTCCTCCCGATCATCGAAGAGTCCCTGGAGGAACTTGCGGACCCCGCCGAAAATCCCGACGTCGGCCTCGTGACGACCGCCCAGCACATGAACCGTTTCGAGGAGATGCGCGAGTTCCTCGAATCGCGGGGCTATACGGTCCACACCCGCCGGGGCGACGACCGGCTGACCCACGAGGGACAGGTCTTAGGCTGTAACTACGCCTCGGCGGACATCGACGCGGATCACGTACTCTACGTCGGCGGCGGGAAGTTCCACCCCCTCGGGTTGGCGATGGAACACCCCGAGAAGACGGTCGTGATCGCGGACCCCGTCAACAACGTCGTCACCGTAGCGGACACCGAGAAGTTCATGAAACAGCGCTACGGGGCGGTCCACCGC
>JAWARX010000169.1:0-4829 GCA_038893155.1 Halalkalicoccus sp. | reverse complement strand
CGGTCGACGCCGGGGATGCCCCGATCGTCCGGATCGTTCCCGAGTGAGGGCGGGGTCAGAACACGGGTCGAACCGGAACGTTCCCCTCTTCGAGCTCTCGGCGGGCGTTCGCGAACGGACCCTCGGTGCGGCCGAACCGCCGCCCGTCGACGACGATACACTCGGCGTCGACCCGCCGGGCGTACTCGAGGACCTCCTCGCTCGGCCGGCCGACGAGCCCGACCGCCTCGTACTCCTCGACGATCGGCGCCGCGATCCGGTCGGCGATCCGCGCACACAGCCCGCGAAAGAGGGCCGTGTCGACCGGGATACCGATCCGCTCGGCGGTCGAGATCTCGATGGACGAGAACCGACTCAGACCGAGCACGGAGACGACGTGAAGCTCGCAGTCGCGTTCCTCGGCGATCCGGGCGGCCTCGAGGACGACGCGATCCCCGCCGACTCGGTCGGCGACGGCGACGACCGTCATGGACGAACGACGGGACCGACAGACAAACCGCTGACGTTTCCGAAAGTCGTCTCCGATCGGCGGATCGACGACCTGACGCGAACCACGGGAGCCGGATAGACGACGGGCGACGCGGTTCACGCCATGTGCGAGACGATCAGGTCCGAGACGTTCTCGAGATAGCCCGAATGGTCGGCTCCGACCGCGTCGGTCACGTCGTGGTCCGCGTAGTTCGTCGCCGGTTCGCGGTCCGGGTCGGCGCCGTGACGGCCGAGCGCGCGGGCGACCTCGCGGGGTTCGTAGGCGGCCGCGAGTACGGAATCCTTCCGGCTGTGGTAGTTGTGCGCCGAGGCGACCTGCGTCTCGACGGCGCGTTTCGTCGCCGAATACGCCGACGTCGGTCGGTCGTGATCGACGGCCGCGCCGAAGGGGTGGATCGTTGCGATCCCTGGTTCGCCGCGGGCCCAGTCCCCGGAGCCATCGAGCTCCTCGAGACAGCGAACCAACACGAGCGTGCCCAGCGAGTGGCTCGCGATCCTGATCGAGGAGCTCGGGCGACTCGCGTGGTACTCGCGGACGAACCGGGCGAGCTTCGGTCCGTTTCGCTCGGCGATCCGGTTCGCGTCGGCCCAGCCGAAGTCGGGGCTGTCCCCGCGGTGGGCGTCCCACTCGTAGCCGATCACGGTTCCGTCGTAACCCGATTGGACGAGTTCGTGATCCGCTTGGGCGAACTTCGCGTCGTTGTCGGCGCGGGCCTCCTCGTCGTCCTGGGTCGCCCGCCAGCCGTGGACGAACACGGTCAGGTCGCCGACCGGAGGCGCGTCGATCCCCGGGACGTCGCCGCTCGTGTCGTAGTTCGTCGTGGTGTTGCCCCCCGTGAGCCGTGCGTCGTCGTCGAAGTGGCCGAACGTGCTCACGCGGGGAACCGTCGCGTTCGCATCCGCGGCGGCGGTTCCGCCGATGAGGCTCGATCCGAAGACGACGGTCCCCGCACCGGCGACGAACTCGCGTCGGGTTCGGTTCATCGTAGCGGTCGGAGCGACGCACCCGACCGACAAGGCTGTTTCTCAGTCTGTGACAGTTAGACAGGGGAACGTCCGGCTCACTGTGCCGCCCGCTCGACGTACGCCACGGCCTCCTCGGGAGTCTCGACGGCCTCGACGCCCTCGATATCGTGGGTATCGAGACCGGCGACTGGCCGGCCGATCTTGAGCGCGAGGGCGATCTCCGAGAGCGTGCCGTAGCGCCCGCCGACCGCGATCGTCGCCGCCCCGTTTCGCACGACGAGGACGTTTCGCGCCTCGCCGATCCCCGTCGCGATCGGCACGTCGACGGCGTGGTTCGCCGCTGCGGGATCGGTGCCGGGCAGGATCCCGATCGTCTCGCCGCCGGCCTCGCGGGCCCCCCTGCAGACGGCCTCCATCACGCCGCCGCGTCCGCCACAGACCACCGTGTGACCGCGCTCGCCGAGCAGCGTTCCTACCTCGTAGGCGATCTCCGTATCCGGTTCGTCGGCCCGTCCGCCGCCGATGACGCTGATTCGCATACCGAGCGATCGGCGGGCGTGAGCAAAGACCTCCTGATACGCCATGGCGATCGCCACTCCGGGGTGTCGGCACTTACGGCTCGTGGATCGGTTTTGGTGGCGTAGCGCTCGCTGTCGTTCACACTTCCTCGTCGCCCTCGAGTCGGCCGTGGATGTCCTTTCCCTTTCCCTCTTCCTCGATGTCGGGATCGTGACGACGATACCACGCGAGGACCTCCTCTAAGCGATGGATCGCCCGGTTGGGGGCGCCGACGTTGTGGTGTTCCTCGGGATAGAGTACGAGGCGGGCCTCTCCTGTCGACTTCTTGGCAGCGACGTAGAGCTGTTCGGACTGGGAGGGAGGACACCGCCAGTCCTCCTGTCCCGCGGTGATCAGGAGGGGGGTCTCGATCGCTCCAGCGTCGAGGATCGCCGAGGAGGCATCAATTTTTTCGGGGACTTCCCATGGAAGGCCGTACTCGTTTTCCATCCAGTTGTGCGAATCGTCGGTGCCGTAGGCGGATCGGAGATCGTAGATCCCGTGTTCGGGCGCCGCCGCGGTGAAGAGGTCGGGGTGCTGGGTGACGAGAAAGCCCTGGGCGATCCCGCCATACGAGAAGCCGTAGCCGAACACGCGGTCGGGGTCTGCGATTCCCTCGCTCACAGCGAACTCGACGCCGGCGGCGATGTCTTCGACCTCGACGGTGCCCCACTGCCCGTAGAGGGTCTCGGCGAACGTTCGACCTCGGGAGGATCCCCCACGGTAGTTCGGGCGTAGGACGGCGTATCCCCGGGAAGTGAGTACCGCGTGCTCGAAGCTGAAGACCGGCTCGTCGTAAGAGATCGGACCGCCGTGGATCGCGACCACCAGCGACGCGGGGCCGTCCTCGTCGGCATCGAACTCCGGGGGTGTGTAGAGCACGCCGTCGACCGTCCAGCCGCCGCTCTCCCACTCGACGCGCTCGGCGGTCGGCATCTCGTACTCCTCGATCAACCCCTCGTTGACCGCCGAGAGCCGGGTCAGCGAGTCGGGCTCCTCGCTCGCGTCCAGGTCGGCGACGTCTACGGCGTAGACGTTCTCGCCGTCGCTCGGATGCGAGAGAACCATGGCCGCTCGGTCGCTCCCGGGGTCTGCGTGAAAGCCTGAAAGCGCGCGACCGTCGCCTTGGGCGGCAAAGACGCGTTCCCAGCCGCCCTCGTCGTCGCCATCACCACTGCTCCCGACGCCGCCGATCCGCAGCAAGCGTGTCCGCGACTCGTCGGCGATGGCGATGTGAATCGTCCCCTCGTCGGTCCACCGGGGCGCCCCGCCGCGGGCGACCGTCCGATCCAGTTCCCCCGTCAACGATCCGTAGCCCTCGCCGTCGTGGATGTAGACCTCGCTCGGCTTACACCAGTTCTCGGGGTCGCCTGCAGCGAACGCGAGCCGGTCGCCGGAGGGCGACCACGCCGGCCCCCCACAGCTCAGTTCCCCGTCGGTCAGGCACTCTAAGTCGGAGCCATCAGGGGAAATCGTGTAGACGTCCGTGACCATCGTGTCGTCGGGCTCCTCGGTCCGCGTCGAGAGGAAGGCGATCCGGTCGCCGGCGCCCCACGCCGGCTGGACTCCCCGAAGGCCTTCCATCGCTCCGCCGCCGTAGGCGTCGTCGAGGCGCTCGGGTTCCTCCTCGTCCTCGACATCGACGACGAACAGATACGTCGTGACGGTATCCGTGTAGCCGACGCCGTCTACCTTGTGCTGGAGGCGCTCGGTCTCGATCGGGGCATCCTCCTCGCGCCGGCCCTCAAGGTACGCCTTCTCGGCCTCGTCGGGATCGCGCGCGGAGACTACCAAGCGGGTTCCGTCGGGATTCCAGTCGAACTCGCGGACCCCTTCCTCGAACTCGGTGAGCTGGGTGGCGTCCCCACCCAGTTCGAGATCGAACAGCCAGACCTGGCTCTTGGGCTCGTCGTCCCCGTTTTCCTCCTCGTCGCCGTCCTGGCCGACGCGGCGTTCGGTGTCCTCCTCGCGGCTCGCGAGGAAGGCGAGTCGATCGCCCTCGGGTCCCCATTTGGGCGATCCGGCACCGGGAACCCTGGTCAGGCGGTGGGGCTCGCGGGAGCCGTCGGCGGGTGTAACAAAGATCGAGGCGACCGGTTCGTTTTCGGCCTCGTCGTACTCGGTGGTCGTGAAGGCGACCCGGTCGCCGTCGGGCGAGATCGCGGTTTCACCGATGTGCGTCAGTTCGTAGTACGCAGAAAGCGGGAGTTCAGACATGTCGTTCCTGTACAGTAGACGAACATATAGCTTATGACGGCTCAGCGGTGTCGACACGCCTTTGACGGCGACGGACCCAGATCGGATATGGATCTCACGAAACGCCCGCGCCGCCTGCGGAGCGACGGGGTGCGACCGCTGGTCAGCGAGACGGCGCTCTCGCCCAGCGATCTGATCGCGCCGATCTTCGTCGACGCGACGACTGACGAGCGCGTCCCCATCGAGTCGATGCCGGGTCACGAGCGCGTGCCAGTTTCCGAGGCCGTCTCGCGGGTCGAGGAGGTCAGGGAAACCGGCGTCGAGGCCGTGATGCTCTTTGGCATCCCCGAGCGGAAGGACGAGCGGGGTTCGCGTGCATGGGCCGAGGACGGCGTCGTCCAGCGCGCGACCCGAGCGATCGACGCCGAGACGGACGCCTACGTCCTCACCGACCTCTGTTTCTGTGAGTACACGACGCACGGACACTGCGGCGTGATAGAGGACGGGGCAGCCGACGACCCCCACATGACCGTCGAGAACGACGCGACGCTCGAGCTCATCGAGCGCACGGCGGTCTCGCAGGCCGAGGCCGGTGCGGACATGGGCGCGCCCAGCGGGAT
>JAWARX010000168.1:0-5252 GCA_038893155.1 Halalkalicoccus sp. | reverse complement strand
AACGTCCCATCTGACGCGGCGTTCGGGTACACTCCTTTTTCCGATGCGAAAGCAGTAGCGGACGGTTCGTTCGAGCCCGGCCGCGGGCAGGCGGTCACGTCGACCGTCGATCCATCGAGACGAAACGTACAGAACACGGACGCCACGTCGACAGCGGGAACTCGAGAGGCGCTGAGGGGAGTTCTGTACCGGCCGATTCGTCTCCTTTTATCGCGATCTGAAGCACCGTTCGGAAGGGTTCGAGACGACATCGAACCAGAGACGACATCGAACCAGTAGCGTATTGGTCCCGTATCGGAGAACGGCAAGCGTGTTGAGTACGGAGCCGGTCGTGATCGTGTTCGCTGTCGGTCTCGTGACCGGGCTCGCGACCGCTCTCGGCGTCCTCCCGTTCTTCGTGGTCGAGGAGATCCCCGACCGCTGGCTCGTCGTGCTCTGGGGCGTGGCCGCGGGGATCATGCTTTCGGCCTCGGTCTTCGGCTTGCTCGTCGAGGGGCTCGAGGCCGGCTCGATCGGAACCGTCGTGCTCGGCGGCTGTCTCGGGGCCGCGCTCGTCTTTCTCGCCGACCGGCTGATCGGAGGCTACGAGTTCACGCCCGTGGTCGACTCGACGATCGATTACCGGACAGCCGTCCTCACCGTGGGCGTCCTGACCGTCCACAGCTTCCCGGAGGGGATCGCCGTGGGCGTGGCGTTCGTGGACGCGGGAGCCGGAGAAAGCGTGACGGTCGGCGGCGTCGTGGTTCCGGAGCTGGCGGTGTTCATGACGGTAGCGATCTCGATCCTGAACGTGCCGGAGGGGCTGGCGCTCGCGATTCCACTGATCGGCCTCGGGATTCACCGTGCAAAGGTCGTCGCCTGGGCGATCGTCTCGGGGCTGCCCCAACCGCTCGGGGCCGTCGTGGCGTACCTGTTCGTGAGCGTCGCGGAGGGGCTGCTGGCGGTCGCGTTCGGGTTCGCGGCGGGCGCGCTGCTGTATCTCTTGGCCACCGAGTTCGTTCCCGCCGGGTTAGAGCAGGGCGCGGCGCTACCCGAACGAGGGCGGACGGAGTTCGGCGGTGGGCTCGGGGTCGGGTTCGTCACGACGACGGCGCTGGTCGTCGCGCTGGGCGTCTGAGCGGTCGGCCGCGGTCGCCGATCCGTTCTCAGCTCGCGGTATCGGCGATCAGCCGGCGCTGTCGTCGGTAGCCGGCGACGAGCGCCCCGCCTCCGAGCGCGAAGCCGGCGAGGCGCACGCCGATCACGGCGCGGTCCGGGACGCTCCTCTGGCCGCGCGAGACGGTCGTCGTCTGGTAGTACTCACCGCCGTGTGCGACGATGGCTCGCTCTTCGAGCACGGGGATCGGATCGTCGCTTCCGACGGATCCCCAGCGGATGGCGCGCCGGACGTCGGCGCCGGCGTGTTCGCTCGGAATGGAGGCCGCCGCGAGCGCCTCCTCACCCGAGAGTTCCTCGTGGGTCAGTCGGTACGTCCCGTCGTCGGTCCGCTCGCCCGCTGGGGCGTAGTATCCCCCGTCGATCACGACGACATCGTAGCCGCGCTGGTGATCGAACACGCCGGAGTCGACGGTGACGGATCCCTCGCTCGCGACGCGTTCTTCGGCGAGACAGGTCCGCGTTCCCGGACAGAAGTGAACGTTGTGAGCGAACTGCAGTGCCGTTCCGATCGCCCGCTCGTCGTCGCCGATCGACTCGACCTCGTATCGGTTCTCAGGCGTCGCATCGCCCGGAAACGCGTAGAGGGGATTGAACAGCAGTATCGTCCCCAGAGCGATCAGCAAGAGCGGGGCGTACGTCCGCTGGGATCCGTCCATCGAGGCTACGGTTCGTGTCGTCGGGCATCTGCCTTGTGGCGAGCGGGAATGTCCGCCGAGTCGTCATCGATCGGCGCGGGCCCGGCTGCGTCGGACTACTCCCCGCGCCAGTTGCGGATCGCGTCGCGGATCCGGCCGGGAAATCCGAGGCCGCCCAGTCCCATCCCGACGCGCTCCCGCGGCTCTGTCCCCCGCCCCCCCAGCCGCCGCTCGTGCTCCGGGTCGCGGCGGTCGGCGAGGATCCCGACGGTGACCATGACGACGTAGAGCCCGAGCACCGAGAGCCAGACGACGAGCATGGCGAGGATGGCCCAGCCCCCGGCGAGGAAGAAGAAGGCACCCAGCGTCATCGCGGTGCCGTAGAGCAAGACGAGATACGGCCCCCAGCCGGTGGCGTGACCCCGACGGATCCGCTTTCTGACGTAGCTTTTGAGGTCGTCCTCGACGGCTTCCTTATCGACGGTCTTTGTCTCGATGTCGGCTCTGAACGTGTCGAGGTCGGTTCTGAGCGAGCGGAGCTCGTCCTGCAGGCCGACGACGTCGGGTGCTGGGCCGCGTCTTCCGGTGCCCGCCTCGTCGCTGGCGGTGCGCGTCGAGTCGGTCGCGTCGGTGTCGGCTCCGATGTCGGGGCTCGGTCCGCGTGAGGGGTCAGTGCGAGTCGAGGGTTCACCGCGCGAGGCGGTCGAATCGGGTGAACCCGCCGCCCTCGCGCCCGAAGTGGTCCCGTCGGCCTCGCCCGTCGCGTCCTCGTCTTCGGGCGATTCGGGGGTCGCCTTGACCGAAGTCGGTTCCTCGCCGTCCGAATCGTCGATGTCGTTGTTTCGTTCCATGAGTACGTAGTTCAGGACCGCACCGAGGATAATCACCACGCCGCCGATGTAGAGCCACGTGAGAAGGAGGAGGATGCCGCCGATCGCGCCGTAGGCCTCGTACTGGCCGGCGTTCGAGGCGTAGATCCCGAAGCCGGTGTGCAAGAGCGCCCAGCCCGCAGCCGCGAGGACCGCGCCCGGAAGCGCCTGCTTTATCGAGATCGACTCGACGTCCGGCAGGAAGTAATACATGGGAAGGAACACGAGCGAGAGCGCCGCGAGCAACAGAAGCGGCGTGAAGAAACCGAAGGGGACGTCCGGCAGGACGACGAGCACCGTTCCCAGTCCGACCATTCCGACGGCGGCGACGAAGATCGCCCCGAAGACGATCACCGCGTTGATTATCTGACCGACGATCGACTTATCGAGGCCGGCGTCGTACACGAGCGAGAAGGCGGTGTCGAGCCCCCGAAAGAGCTTCAATGCACTCCACAACAGGACGACCGCGCTCGCGATCCCCGCCCCGCCGCGGCCGGATTCGGCGGTGATCGCCTGATCGAGGGCCTCCTGTCCGGAGGGGGCGAGATATTCGCCGGACTGGGCGACGATCTGGTTGGCGAGCTCCTGGCCGCCGATGACGCTCGCGGCGATGAAGACGAACGCCAGAAGCGGGATGAGCGAGACGAACGCGTAGTAGGCGATGCTCGCCGCCAGAAACGTGGCCTCGTTCTCCTGGACCTCCTCGACGACGGCACGACCGATCTCGACGGCGTTTCCGATGCGACTCACACCGGGATTCCGGCGGGCAGCTACAAATACTCCGGGGATGTCATTCGCAAGCTACTTCGGCGCTCCGACGGCGTCCCCGATCTCCGCGACCGTCGCGTCGGTCTTGAACGCCGTCCCGTGATAGTGCGCCCGGGAGGCTTCGAACCCGGCCTCGCAAAGCGCCTCGAGAAACGCGTCCATCGATTCGGCGGGCCGTCCCCATTCCTTACAGAGACGATGCTGGTCGTAGTGTGTCGGAACGTCGAGCTCCGCTCTAAGGGTGTCGACCAGCCGACCGGCGCGTTCGGCACGTCCCCACGCCCCGTCGATTTCCTCGCCGACTCGCTCGGTGAACCCCCGATCCCGAACGGGGCCGAGCCAGACCGGCCCGGCCGTCAGGGTCCGCTTCGAGCCACACAGCGGGCAGGCCTCCCACGGATCGGCGATCAGCCCCTCGCTGGCCTCGCGGTGCAGACAGTCCTCGCAGTGATCGAGATAGCCCAGCTCGTCGATCGCGCGGTTCCCGTCGGTCGCGCTGTGCTCGAGATCGAGATAGGTCCGGACGTAGTGACGGGTGACGTGGCTGAAGACCGGGACGACGCCCACGTCGTAGCGCGCGGCGGTCCGCGCGAGCGCCGACAGGAGGATCCGAAGCCCCATCTCGGAGTGGTAGTCGGTGTTCCGTGGAACCGCGCTGTACTTGCGCACGCCGCTGTCGAAGTGCGCGCCACACAGCGGGGCGGTGTCCGTGGCGGTGACACAGACCATGTTGCGGGCGTTCGCGAACGCGGCGTCCGCAAAGGGGATCGGCGTGCCGTAGGGATCCAGATCCACGATGTCGAACAGCCCCTCGTGGAGCAGGGCGTTGGCGTCGCGGTTCTCCACGTCGCCCTTCAGGCCGTTTCGCTCCAGGTTCTCCCGACAGAGGGCGGCGTTTTCTTCCTTGTAATCACACAGTGTCGCGTCCCAGCCCTCGCTCGCGGCGCGCACCCCCCGGATCCCCGAGGCGCTCATCGCGTCGAGGTACCGCTCGGCGCGCGGCTCGCGCTCGCGATAGGCCCGGAGGGCGGCGATCGTCAGGTCGCGGTTCAGCTCCTGGTCGGGGTTGTAGAAGGCCTCGCCGGTCTCGATCTCGACCCCGCCCTCGCGTACGCGCATGACACCCCCTCGGCGGCGAACGGTGGAAAACTATGCGATCGGCGGCCGGAACCGAACGGACTTAGCCACCCCCGGCCCAAACACGAGCGTGACAGACCCGGTCACCGCGTGGCGAACGGAGCTCGAAGCCGCTGGCCGGCTGACCGGCCCCGTAGCCGAGCGGATCATCGCCACCCACGGCGACCGGGGCGTTCGGGCGATCGAGGCCGTCACCGAGGGCCGGGTGAAGGAGTATCGCGATTTCACCGTCGTCGTCGGCCACGACGAGGAGTACGTCGTCGAGGGGCGGGGCTGTACCTGCAAGGACAGCGAGTACAATCTCGACCCCGATGACCCCACCGAGCGCTGCTGGCACTCGCTCGCCGTCCTGATCGCCGAGGCGACGGGCAGCGTCGACGAACACGACATGTGGTACTCGGAGGTCCGCAGCTTCCTCTGAAAGCCCTCGGAATTCGCTGGCGCGAATTCCTCGCCCTTTTCATGTCCCTAAGAAAGGCCGCTTCGCGGCCTTTCTGGGTCCAGAAAATCGCTTCGCGATTTTCGAGACCACCAGGGCCGCATCGCAGCCGTCCGACCGGACGGCTGCTCTTAGAACGCCAGCCTTGCCCCGCTCCGTTCGCGGAGCCGGCGGACGGGACGGCTCCACTCACGCCGGCCCCCGCACCGCGGCCGCGCCCGGGCCCTGGTCTTGACGGTCCGGCGC
>JAWARX010000167.1:0-5832 GCA_038893155.1 Halalkalicoccus sp. | reverse complement strand
TGCTGTCTCGCGCACGTCACGACGCAGATGGACGCAGTTCGTGAAGGAGCGCCCGCGGATCTACTCTTCCAGAGTCTCGCCGGAAGCGAGCGCGGCAACGAGGAGTTCGGCGTGGACGTCGACCTGCTGGACGAAGCCCACGAGCTCGCAACGCGTCGGTGTGTCTCTGCGGGCCCGAACGTGATGTACTTCGAGACGGGACAGGGTTCCGAGCTCTCGGGCGACGCTCACCACGGCGTCGATCAGCTCACGCTCGAAGCGCGCTGTTACGGTCTCGCCGCCCGCTACGATCCCTTCTTGGTGAACACGGTCGTCGGCTTCATCGGTCCCGAGTATCTGTACGACGGCAAACAGATCATTCGAGCAGGGCTGGAGGACGTGTTCATGGGCAAGCTCCACGGCATTCCGATGGGGATCGACGCCTGCTACACCAATCACAGCCAGGCCGACCAGAACGACGTCGAGAGCCTCCTCGTTCTGCTGGCGGCGGCCGGCGCGAACTTCTTCATCACCGTGCCGATGGGCGACGACGTGATGTTGAACTACCAGTCCGCAAGCTATCACGACGCGGGGGCGCTGTGGGAGCTGTTCGATCTCGAACCCGCGCCTGAATTCGCGGCGTGGCTCGAAGAACGCGGGATCAGGGAGAACGGCAGGCTGACTGACCGGGCGGGCGACATGGAGATCTTCGGATGAGCCGCGACGAGGAGAGCCCGACGGACCGGATGAGGGAACCGAAAACCGCAGCCCGCATCGGCGTTGGCCGAGCCGGCCACCGCCCCCGAACCGAAACCCTGCTCGACTTTCGTGCCGACCATGGTCTCGCGCGTGACGCGGTGTTGACCCACGTCGACGAGGCGTTGATCGACGCACAGGAGTTCGTCGCCATCAGCACGCGCGTCGCGGACAAGGAGGAGTATCTCGCCCGGCCGGATCGTGCACGGGAGATCTCGGCGGAAACGACCGCCGTTCTCCGAGACGAGTGCAAACGTAATCCGGACGTCCAGCTCATCGTCAGCGACGGACTCAGCTCGACCGCGATCGAGACGAACGTCCCCGAACTCCTTCCGACCCTCCTCGACGGGCTCGAAGGACGGGGTCTCGACGTGGGAACTCCGGTGTTCGTCGAGTACGGCCGGGTCGACGTGATGGACGCGATCGGCGAGGACCTCGACGCCGACTGCTGTGTCCACCTGATCGGCGAACGGCCGGGGCTGGCCACCGCCGAGAGCCTGAGTGCGTATTTCGTCTACGGCCCGAAGCGAGGAACGCCGACCTCGAAGAAGTCGGTGATATCGAACATCCACTCGAACGGGCTGCCGCCGGTCGAGGCCGGAGCGCAGATCGCGGATCTCGTCGCGGAGATGCGCGAGAAACGCGCGAGTGGGATCGAGCTGCGCGAGGACGACCGCGAGTTTCGGGTATGACCGAGGTGCTGTCGAGCGTCGGGATCGACATCGGGACGACGACCACCCAGACGATCGTGAGCGAACTGATCGTCGAGGAAGGGATGGAAGGCGGTGCAACGGGGCTCGCGGTCACCGATCGAGCGGTGATATATCGGGGATCGACCCATGAGACTCCCCTCCGTGATCCCGAGACCGTCGACGCGGAGGCGGTGGTCGCTCTCGTCGAGGACGACCTCGAAGACGCGGGAGTCAGCACCATCGACACCGGTGCGGTCATCGTCACCGGGGAGACGGCGCGAACGCGAAACGCGGAGGCGGTCGCTCACCAGCTCGCTGAAACGGTCGGCGAGTTCGTCGCCGCGAGCGCTGGTGCGACACTGGAGGCGGTGCTCGCGGGCAGAGGCTCGGGGGCGGCGACGCGGGCAGCCACGGAAAATACGACGGTCATCAACGTCGATATCGGCGGTGGGACGACCAACGCAGCGGTGTTCGACGGTGAGCGCGTCGTCGAGACCCGGTGTCTCGATGTCGGCGGACGAGCCGTCCAGTTTGCGGACGACGGTACGGTTACTACGGTTACGGGACCGGGCAGGACGCTCGCCGACGCCGCCGGTGTGGCCGTCGAACCGGGAGAGGTGGTCGAAGATGCCGAGCGACGACGCCTCGCTGCGACGATGGCCGACAGTATCGTAGACCTCCTCCGTGGACCGCCGTTCGATCCGCTTACGCGGGCGCTGGCCATCGGCGATCTCCCGGAAAAAGCCGTGAACGACGACGTCGTTTGCTTCACCGGCGGCGTCGGCAAACTCATCGACGAAGACGCCGACGCGCTTCGCTACGGCGATATGGGCATGACGCTCGCAGGGGCGCTTCGCGAGCGGATCGGGGACTGGGAAACGGCGATCCCCGACGAGGATATCCGAGCGACGGTGATCGGCGCGGGCGCGTACACGACGACGCTCAGCGGGAGCACGGTCGCTATCGACGAGCGAATACCGCCACGGCGAAACCTCCCGGTCGTCGCGGTTTCTGGCGGCTCGACGGGCGAGCGGTTCCACGAGGCCGTCAGCACTGCACGAAAACTGCACGCCGAAAACGGCGAGTTCGCGCTCTTCGTCGCGGAGGTCGGTTCGCTCACGTACGACCGGATCACGGCGACCGCGGGGGCGATCGCCGACGCGTACGAGGGGGTTCCCGACTCCCTCCCGATTATCGTCCTGACGCGCCAGAACTGCGGAAAGGCGCTGGGTCGGACGATCGAAACCCGCGTCGAGAACCCGGTGGCGGTGCTCGACGAACTCGACCTCGCCGACGGCGACTACGTCGACATCGGGAAACCACTGCGAGACGGCGAGACCGTTCCCGTAACGATCAAGACGCTCGCGTTCGGTCACTGACCCAGTCCATCACCATTGTTTTTGTAGTTCGTCTTCGATGAGCAGCGTATGGCAATCGACTACGAGGAGGAGGTAGCGAGCTTCGAGTGGGAGATCCCCGCCGAGTACAACCTTCCGGACGTGATCCGCGAGCACGCAGAATCGTTCGGAGAGCGGACGGCGGTCGCGTTCATCAGCGGAACGGGCGGACGCAACGAGCATACCTACGGCGAACTCCACGCCGACACGAACCGCTTTGCCAACGCGCTTTCCGATCTGGGCGTCGAGAAAGGCGACCGCGTGATGCACCTGCTGCCGCGCCATCCCGACGTCTTTTCCGTCCAACTCGGCGCGCTCGCGGTGGGCGCCGTGCTCGTGCCCTGTTCGGCGATGCTCAAACCCAAGGACATCGCGTTTCGCGCCGAGGACTGTGCGGCGGAAACGATCGTCTGTCACGAGTCGCTGGTCGAGATGGTCGAGCCGGTCGTCGAGGACACCCCCGTAGAACGGGTGATCGTCCTCGGGGGCGCGCGCCGGCCGCCGGAGGGTCGCGAGGGGAGCGTCGAGAGCGAGGACCGGCCCGAGGGCTGGTACGCGTACAGCGATCTGGTGGCCGATCAGGCGAGCGAGTTCGACGGGCCCGGCCTCCGAGCCGAGGACCCGATGACGATCAACTACACCTCCGGCACCACTGGAAAGCCCAAACCCGTGTTGCACAAACACCGCTGGATGTACTGTTTCAACCGCGTAAACGGGACCTACTGGTGGGGGCTGGACGAGGAGACCGACCTCGAAGACGAACTGCTGTGGGCGACGACCGGGACGGGATGGGCCAAGTGGTTCTGGAGTCCCGTGGGCGTGGCGCTCACGTCGGGGGCTTCTCAGCTGCTGTACGACGGGGAGTTCGAACCCGATCGATTCCTCTCGCTGATCGAACAGGAGGGCGTCACGCGGCTGTGTGCGGTGCCGACCCAGTACCGGATGTTCACCCAAGTCGAGTTGAGCGAGTACGAAGACGGCGAGCTGACCGACGCCCTCTCGGCGGGCGAGCCGCTCAATCGGGAGCCGATCGAGGCGATCGAGGAAGCGTTCGGCGTGACGCCGCGGGACGGCTACGGTCAGACGGAAACCGTCGCGCTCGTGGTCAACTACCCCGGGATCGACGTAAAACCGGGCAGCATGGGAAAACCCGCACCGGGGATGGGGACGACGATCATCGACCCCGACGAGGAACGGGAGGTCGAGGAGGGCGAGATCGGCGAGATCGCCGTTCCGGTGGAGTGTCCGGGCATCTTCGACGGCTACTACGAGAACCCACGTCTCGACGAGCGAACCTTCCACGGGGAATACTACCGGACCGGCGATCTGGCGAGCCGAGACGAGGAGGGATATTTCTTCTTCGAGGGCCGTGCGGACGACATCATCATCTCGGCGGGCTATCGGATCGGCCCCTTCGAGGTCGAGGACGCGCTGGTGAGCCACGAGGCGGTCGCCGAGGCGGCCGCCGTCGAGAGCCCCCACGAGGAGCGGGGCAACGTCGTGAAAGCGTACATCGTGCTCGCCGAGGGCTACGAGGGTAGCGAAGAACTGAAAGAAGAGATCCAAGCGTTCGTAAAGGAGGAGACCGCCCCCTACAAGTACCCCCGCCGGATCGAGTTCGTCTCCGAACTGCCCAAGACGTCGAGCGGAAAGATCCGCCGGATAGAGCTTCGAGAGCAGGAACGGGAGGAGTAGGACCGACCGGACGGACGGGCGACCGTCGCCGCCCGACGCTCGTTCGAAACGGTTATTACCGATCCGATTTAACGATACGTCGAGATTCATCTTTGTACAAATTAGCTGGCACATCGAGCCCGCGTTCGCCGTCAAAACTAATCTGCGGGCACGACGAACGTCGATCATGTACCGGATACTGGTGGCGATAGACGACACCGTCGATCACGCCCGGGTACAGGCCGAGACCGTCCGCGCGATGCCGGGGGCCAAAGGAGAGACGGAGGCCGTGCTGTTGCACGTCTTTACCGACAACCCCGCCGGCGCGTCGATCGGACAGATCGAGGCGGCGCGGACCGCAAACGAGATCCTTACCGAGGCCGGCGTCGACGTCGTCATGGACGAGACCAGCGGCGACCCCGCGGAGATGATCCTCAGGTACGCCGACGAACACGACGTCGACCTCGTCTGTCTCGGCGGGCGAAAGCGCTCGCCCGCGGGCAAGGCCCTGTTCGGGAGCGTCACCCAGGACGTCATCCTCGGGACCGAAAAGCCGGTGGTCGTCTGCGGCGAGAAGCGCGTCGAGGGGTAGGGGTGCGGTCGCAACTGAGCGTGTAAGGCATAACTCTCACTGGCGAGCGTTCGATACGCTGTGCCGTCGAACGGACCGATCTATGAGAGGCGGTTTTGTCGGCGTATATCAACGTTCAAGAGGCGTTAGGTCGCTGTGGTAGACGATGCACGTCACAGTACTGGGTGCCGGCACGATGGGCCACGGTATCGCACAGGTGGCCGCATGGGCCGGACACGACGTCACGATCCGGGATATCGACGAGGGAATCCTCGAGGAGGGCCTGGAGGCGATCGACTCGAACCTCCGGGGCGGCGTCGAGCGCGGGAAAGTGAGCGAGGAGGTGCGGGCGGCGACGCTCGATCGGATCGAGACGACGACCGACCTCGAGGCGGCCGTCGCGGACGCGGAGCTGGTCGTCGAGGCGGTGCCCGAGGACCTGGGGATCAAACACGACACCTTCGAGAAGGTCGAGGCTGCCGCGTCCGACGGGGCAACCCTCGCCTCGAACACCTCCTCGCTGTCGGTGACCGAGATCGCGAGCGCACTCGAGGCTCCGGACCGGGCGATCGGGCTGCACTTTTTCAACCCCGTCCACATCATGGGCCTGGTCGAGGTCGTCGTCGCCGAGCAGACGAGCGAGGGGACCGTCGCGTTCGCCGAGTCGTTCGGCTTCGTCTACGCCAGCCACGATGCCCGGCCGCGGCGGCGGCAGGCCGAGGCCGACGCCGCCGAGGTCGACCTATGGTGGGCCACGGCCCCC
>JAWARX010000166.1:0-5880 GCA_038893155.1 Halalkalicoccus sp. | reverse complement strand
ACCGACCTCGTCGAGGCCGATCGACTGGCAGAGATCGAGGCCGTGATCGAGCGCCTCCAGTCGCGCGCGGAGATCGTCCGGACGACCCACTCGGAGATCGACCCCGGACGGGTGCTCGGAACCGGGCGGTTCGATCTACAGGAAGCCCAGCGCCACGTCGGCTGGAAGCGCGAACTCGCGGGCGAGCACGGCCACGAACACCCGGCCGAGGAACTCGGCGTCGAGTCGTTCGTCTACAGGTCGAACGAGCCGTTTCACCCCGAACGCCTCGATCGGTCGTTCGATTCGCTCTCGGGGATCGTCCGGGCGAAGGGGATCTTCCGGCTGGCCGGCCGCGAGGACGTGATGGGCTTTAACCTCGCGGGCGAGTCGATCAAGGCGGGGCCGATCGGGAGGTGGCACCCCGAGGACGAGCGACGAACCGAACTGGTCTTCATCGGAACGGAGTTAGACGAGGAGGAGATCCGCGAGACGCTCGACGGGGCGCTCGTGACCGACGAGGAACGCGAGTCGGGATTGACGGGGGTCTCCGACCCGTTTCCGGCTTAGTCGGTGCTCGAAACCTGCCCACGCAGGTCGTCCCACGACTCGTGAAAGCCGTAGTTTTCGGCTTTCTTTCGGCTGTTCTGGTAGGTGGCGTCGTACTGGAGGAGCTGGTCCCACCCCTCGTGAGTGCTGTAGCCGCAGTACTTGCACATAGTCCTCTCTTATCGGCGGCGAGTATAATCGTTACCGGGAGCTGGGCATCTGGGACGACCGAAGGCGGGAGGCGCGTCGAGCGCCAACGGGTAGCATGGACGATCCGAGCGGACGGGAATTCGACGCCGACGACGCCCTCCTCGGGCGGTGTGAGCGCTGTAGCTGGTCGGTGACCGCCGGTTCGCACTCGGCGGTCGTCGAGGCGTACCAGGACCACCTGCGCGAACACCACCCCGAGGCGTGGCTCAGGGGGTAGTGTCGAAAAAAACGTCGTCGCGTAGTCGCTACGCTACGGATTCAGGGTTCGAGGAGGACCTTCGTGACGCCCTCCTCGCGGTTGTCGAACGCCTCGTACATCTCGGGTGCCTCGTCGAGCCCGACGCGGTGTGAGACGATCCAGCTCGGATCGGCCCGACCCTCGATGATCAGATCGCGCAGGTACCGGTTGTACTGCTTGACGTTACATTGGCCGGTGCCACACTTGAGACCCTTCTCGAAGAACTTCCCGAAGTCGATTCCCAGCCGCCCTTGCCCGGCCATCGCGTCCGGTGCACCCGGATCCGAGGGGACGTACAGCCCCGGGATCCCGAGCTCGCCCGTCGGCCGGACGACCTGGATCAGCTGGTTCAACACGACCGCGGGATTTTCTCTGGCTGGGTCGTAGGCGTCGTCGCCGGGGTCGGTCTCGGGGTCGATCGCCTGATAGCCCACGGCGTCGACGCCCTTGTCGACCTCGTCGCCGTGTGCTTCTTTGATCTGCTCGACCGGATCCGACTCCTCGAAGTTGATCGCGGTCGCATCACAGTTCTCCTCGACTGCCTCCAGCCTGCTGGGAACCCGATCGACGACGTAGATCTCCGAAGCGCCCTTGACGTGGGCGCTGTAGGCGGCCATCGCGCCGACGGGACCGGCCCCGAAGATCGCGATCGACTCCCCCGGCTGGAGGTTCGCGAGCTCCGTCCCGTGCCAGCCCGTCGGGAAGATGTCGGCCAGGAGGGCAAAGGAATCCTCGTGTTCGTCGCCCTCTGGGAGTTTCAGCGCGTTGAAGTCGGCGTAGGGCACTCGCAACCGCTCCGCCTGTCCGCCCTTGTACGGCCCCATGGCGACGTAGCCGTAGGCCCCGCCGGCGAAGCCGGGATTGACGTTCGTACAGAAACCGGTGTAGCCCTCCTCGCAGTTCTGACAGAACCCGCAGGCGATGTTGAACGGCAGGACGATCCTGTCCCCCTTCTCGAGGGTGCTTACGCCCTCGCCGACCTCGTCGACGATCCCCATGTTCTCGTGGCCGAAGACGATCCCCGGCTCGGCGTCGGTTCGCCCCTCGTACATGTGCAGATCCGACCCACAGATGCAGGTCGTCGTGATGTCGATCACCACGTCGTTCGGGTGTTCGAGCTCCGGCTCCTCCACTTCTTCCACCGCCACTTCGTGCGGCCCCTGATAGACCACGGCATCCATTGACATTGTGTGTCCCCGATCGATAGAGGGCCGCGACCGTCATAATCATGATTGTTAATCAACTATTTGCGGATAACAACTGTCGACCGGGGATCACAGCTGGTATCGGATCGGGTGTGGTAGGCGGGGCATGGAGCTCACGGAGGCGCTCCCGACTGAAGGTCTCGTCTGCGTCGTCGGGGCCGGGGGCAAAAAGACGACGCTGTACGCGCTTTCGAACGCGCTCGACCGGGCGGTCGTCACCGCCACGGTTCGTATCCCGATCTTCGATCCGCACGTCGCGCGCGTCGCCGTCACGGACGATCCCGCGGGCGCGATCGGGAGAAACGAGGCGTGGCCGCTTGGGGTCGTCCCCGAGCGCGAGGGCGAGGACCGCTACCGGGGCTACGACCCCGAAACCGTCGCGCAGTTCGCCCGACGGGTCGACCTGCCGGTTCTCGTCAAGGCCGACGGCGCGCGCATGCGCGAGTTCAAGGCTCCCGGGGAGCGAGAGCCCCAAATCCCGCGAACCACCGACGCGGTACTCCCCATTGCAAGCGTTCACGCGGTCGGAAAGCCCCTCGACGACGCGGTCGTCCACCGGCCCGAGCGGATCGCCGCCGTCGCGGGGATCGAGGTCGGCGAGGAGATCACCGCCGATACCGTGGCGACGGTACTCGCGAGCCCCGAAGGCGGGTTGAAGGACGTCCCTCGGGACGCGAACGTAATCGTGCTCCTCAACAAGGTCGACGACGAGGGGGACGAAGCGGTCGCCCGCGAGATCGCGAGCGGCATTCACGACCGCGCGGCCGTCGATCGGGTGGTGCTCGCGCGGATGGCCGAGGGGGAGATCGTGGACGTGACCTAACTCCCGTGCCAGTCGAGCCACGCGCCGTGTTGATCGTACGCGGCGAGCGGCTCGACGACCGGCTGGCCGTCGATCGTCCGACCGAACTCGAGGACGACTCCATGCTCGTGTTCCAGCGATGGGCGGTGACCCGACAGCCAGTACAGCTCCCGGCGTCGAGCGGCGTCGGCTAGCGTTTCGTCCAGTCGCTCGACCCGCTCCTCGGGAAGCTGATACCGCAGCTGCGTATCGAAGACGCAGACCGGCCGCTCCGGCGGGACCCGATCGAGCAGGTCCGGAAGTGTCGCGATCGCGTCACCCCGTCGGAGATCCGGTCGGTGCTCGCGGGCGATCCCGACCGCCGCTTCGAGGTTTCTGCGCCGATCCGCGTGTTCGGGCCAGACGAGCGCGCGAAGCCAGCGAGCGTCGGCGGGATCCGTGACGTCGACCGGATCGAGATCGACGCCGACGCGGGAGGCGATCGGCGGCGGGTCGTCCGGGAGCGGCGGCTCGCGCTCACCGCGAAGGGCCGTCGAAAGCACCAACGTCGGATTCTCGACGCCGACTCTCCTCTCCCCGTACTGGTAGCCGTATCGGTCGAACCGCAGGTTCAGCCCCGCGCTCGCCCCGAGTTCGATCAGCGCGAGGGGATCTCGGCCGGCGAGCCGCGAGACGAACTCGAAGGCCGGAAGCAAGGCAGTACACCGGCGAACGGCGTTGGTCTGTGTTCGGCGGGTTTCGAGGCTCGGCCGGAGCCGGTCGGTGTGGCCGAGGCAGAACCCCCGGAAGACGGGGTACGGGTCTTCTTCCGTGACCGGAATCGGATCGTCGGTGACGCTCGGGTAGAACGCTGCGAGCGGGTGATCGACGCCACGGAGCAACTCGGCGTGGACGGCCCCGAGGAGAACGTGGGGCCGCGAGCGGTCCGACGGGACGATTCGAGCGAGATCGAGGAGCACCTCGTCGTCCGCGATCGCCCGCGCCAGCCGCTCGTACAGCGGCGAGGTACCGACACACCAGTCGGCGAACCCTTCGAACCGGTCGGCGAGCGTCATCGAAACGCCTCCGTCGCCCGCTCGAACTCCTCGCGGGTGTTCAGGTTCTCGAAGGTGTCGAGCGAGGCGCGCTCGCGGACTTCGTCCTCGCCGACCACGACGTACTCCAGATCGTCGAGGGGCGCGATGATCTTTCGCTTTCCCGCGGCGAGCGCGCGCTCGCAGGCCGCTACCATCGGTTCGGCTCGGTAGACGGCGTGCGTCGTTTGAAACCAGCCGTCGCCCACGCGGGGGATGGCGGCGTCGTACCCCGCCGCGCGCGAAAAGAGGTGGGCGACGAGCGCCGGCTCGATGAAGGGCATGTCGCAGGCCGCGACGAAGGCGTACTCGTCTTCGACGGCGCGAAGGCCCGTCATGATCCCGGCCATCGGTCCCTCGTCGGGGGCGGGATCCTCTGCGATCCGCACGGAGTTGGGGTAGCTCGTAAAGGCCTCGCGGATCGCGTCGGTCTGGTCGGCCCGGCAGTTCACGACCAGCCGGTCGGTCACCTCGGCCAGCCGATCGCCCACGCGACGGATCATCGGCGTGCCGGCGAGGTCGGCGGTCGCCTTGTCCTCGTCGCCGAATCGGGTGGATCGGCCGCCCGCGAGGACGACGCCGTCTGGCATACGTGTGGGTTCTCGCGGAGCCGTATAGATCGCTCGGCGCGAACCCGTCATACTTTTCTTACCCCTGACCCTCGGTCGAGCTATGTACGCCGCAGGTGAGGGCCGATGAAGGAGTCGCTGATGGAGATCATCTGCTGTCCGATCGACAAGGGCGAACTCGAACTGGAGGTTGAAGAGCGCGACGGGGAGGAGATCCTCGAGGGGACGCTGACCTGCACCGAGTGCGGTGAGGTCTACCGGATCGAGGACGGCATCCCGAACCTCCTGCCCCCGGACATGCGCGAGGACGCCGCCGCATAGAGAACCGTGGCCCGGACGCTCTCGGTCGACATCAACCGCGGGTCCGTCCACGCCATCGAGCCGCAGGTCCGTCAGTTCGAGACCAGCGAGAGCTTCGTCGTCGAACTCACGAACCACGGCTCTGCGACCCACGTCCACCTGAACGTCGACGACGGGCTCGCCGACGCGATCTCGCTCGACGGCGGCAACCACTTCATCGAGGCCGGACGCACCTATCGGATCGACGCGACCGTCGACCAGCGAAGCCGGCCGGTCAGCGGCCGGTTGAAGATCGCCACCGGCTACGGGGCCGAGACCGCGATCATCGAGATCTCGCTGACCCCGCCCGAGGAGACGCCCGAGAAAGCGCCCGTCGAGGTCGACGAACGCCTCTCGAAGCCCCAGCCCCGAGCCCAGGCGCGCTCGCGCTCTCGCGAGACCGCGACGAACGCCGACGCCGGTCTCCAGCCGCGGGCGATCGCCGCGGGCGCGCTGGTCGTCCTCGCACTGGCGGCCGTCGTCGTGGGGTCGCTCGTCGCGGGCAACCCGGCGGTGATCCTCGGCGTCGGGATCGTTCTCCTGGCTGTCGCGGGCGCGGCCGCGCTGCTTTACGCCTGATCCTCGGGGTACGTCGGCGTTCCCGAGAGGTCTCCTTCCCTCATCCGCCGCGCCCGGAGGTACCGCGTCCGGTAGCGGTTGGCCCCCTCGTTCAGGTCGGCCTCGCGGACCTCCCCGACGCTCCCCTCCGCGACCGCGTCGATGATCTCCTCGATCTGTTCTTTTTCCGTGGGTGTGAGCTCGAACTCGTACGTTCGAGCGTCCTCCCGACCGAGCGTCACGAACTTCCGGGCCGCAGTGATAAAGAGCGAACACGGCTCCCGGCAGGGGAACTCGCCGTCTCCTCGCTCGACGTCGAGGTCGGTCTCCTCGTCTTCGTCCCACATGCGCCGTTTGA
>JAWARX010000165.1:0-5904 GCA_038893155.1 Halalkalicoccus sp. | reverse complement strand
ACGGCGAGATCGTGGCGGTCGGGGCGGACGTCGAGGTTCCCGAGGAAGCACGGGTCATCGACGCCGGCGGGAAGCCGGTGACGCCCGGTCTCGTAGACGCCCACAGCCACGCCGGGGTCAGCGAGTGGGGCGAGCCCGAGGACGCGGATTACAACGAGGTTTCGGATCCCGTCACCCCCGAAGTCAACGTCCTCGACGGGTTTCACCCGGCCGACGAGGAGCTCTCTCACGCGTGTCGCGGCGGCGTGACGACCGTCAGCGCGCGCATGGGCAGCGCGAACGTGATCGGCGGGATCATCTGCTCGATGAAAACTCACGGGAAAACGGCAGACGGCATGGTGATCCGCGAGGACGGCATGAAGGCGGCCTTCGGCGAGAATCCCAAGCGCGTTCACGGCAAGGATCGCGATCGCGCGCCGGTCACGCGTCCCGGCGTCGCCGCGACGCTCAGACAGGCGCTGATGAACGCCGAGGATTACGTCGAGCGTCGGGATAGGAGTCGGGAGAACGACGAGTCGTTCGAGCGCGACCTGGGGATGGAGAACCTGGCGAGGGTTATCGAGGGCGACCTCCCGCTGAGAGTTCACGCCCACCGCGCGGATGATATCATGACCGTCTTTCGTATCGCAGAGGAGTTCGGCATCGAGGGGCTCTCGATCGAGCACGCGACCGAGGGGCACCTGATCGCAGAGGAGTTCGCTACCCGTGGTGTTCCCGCCGTCGTCGGTCCGAGCCTCTACAGCGGGGCGAAGTACGAGCTCTCGAACATCACGTTCGAAACCCCTGGAACCCTCCACGAAGCAGGCGTGACGGTGGCGATCCAGACCGACGCGCCCGTCTTGCCCCAGAAACACCTCGACGTCTGCGTGGGGCTGGCGATCCGCGAGGGCCTCCCCGAGGAGGCAGCGCTCGCGACGGTAACGAGGAACCCGGCGGAGATCCTCGGTATCAGTGACAGAGTCGGCACCCTCGCGGAGGGGACCGACGCGGATCTCGTGATCTGGGACGGCGAGCCCTTCGAGATCGCGACGAGCCCCGAGCGGGTGTTCGTCGACGGCGAGCCGATCGGGGAGAACTAAGTCCCGTCGCCGGGATCAACGAACCATGTCGAGCGAACCCATCCTGGTACTGCGGCGAGGCACCCACGGTATGCCCGTCTCCGACCTTGCGGGCGAGATCCGCGAGCGACTGCCCGAGCACGAGATTCGGATCGCGCACACGCCGAGCGAGGAGCGCGAACTGATCGCCGACGCCCGGATCGCCGTCGGCATGGAGATCGACGAGGAGCTGTTGAGCCACGCCGAGAACCTCGATCTCTTCGCGTGTGCGTACGCCGGGACGGGCCACCTGCCGATGGACGCACTGGAGGAGGCGGGCGTCCGGGTGACCAACGCCGCGGGCGTCCACGGCCCGAACATCGCCGAGGGCGTGATCGGCTCGATCCTCGCCTTCTATCGAGGCTTTTTCGAGGGCTACGAACGCCAGCGGCGACACGAGTGGCGTCACTACCGGACCGACGAGCTCATGGGCGCGACCGTGACTGTCGTGGGGTTGGGCGCGATCGGCGAGGCGATCGTCGAGCGCCTGGCGGGCTTCGGCGTTTCGACCATCGGCGTGCGCTACACGCCCGAGAAGGGCGGGCCGACGGGGGAAGTAGTCGGCTTCGACGGGAAGGACCTGCACGAGGCGCTCGCCCGGACCGACGTGCTCGTGCTCGCCTGCCCGCTGACCGAGACGACGAGGGGACTGATCGGCGAGGAGGAGTTCGTCACGCTGCCCGAGGACGCTCTAGTAGTAAATATCGCCCGCGGGCCTGTCGTCGAGACCGACGCGCTGGTCTCTGCGCTCCGGCGCAACAAACTCCGCGGGGCGGCGCTGGACGTGACCGATCCCGAACCGCTTCCCGAAAATCACCCGCTGTGGGACTTCGGGAACGTCCAGATCACGCCCCACAACGCCGGCCACACGCCCCGGTACTACGAGCGGCTGGCCGACATCGTCGCCGAGAACGTCGAGCGAATGGATGCCGGCGAATCGGAGCTGAAGAACCAGGTCGTCTGATCCCGCCGGATTTTGTGTCTGTGTACACAAGCACAACACGGTGGGAGCGAAGACGATCGGGCTCGACGAGAGGTACGATCTGCTGAAGGTAACGAGAAACGTCGACGATTTCGAACTGGTCGAGGGCGTGGCGGTTGAGCGGTACTAGAGGTAGCCCTCGCGCGCCAACAGCTCCCCGTTGAGCACGCTCGCGCCCGCCGCGCCGCGCAGGGTGTTGTGCGCCAGACAGTTGTACTGCAGCCCCGTCTCGCTTTCCCGGAGACCGCCGGCACAGATCTGCATGCCGTCTTCGCGCTCGCGGTCCAGCCGCGGCTGGGGGCGCTCTGGCTCCTCGAAGACCCGAATCAGGGGGTCGGGCGAACTGGGCAGATCGATCGACTCGTAGGAGGCCATGGCCTCGCGGGCCTCCTCGACGCTCGCGCCTTCGTCGGTCTCGACCCAGACGTTCTCGAGGTGACCGTCCAGCGTTGGAATCCGGTTACACGAGGCCGACACGGTCGCGTCGTGCAAGGAGAGCTCCGCGCCGTCGAACGTTCCTAATAACTTGCACGATTCGCTCTCCATCTTCTCTTCCTCGCCGCCGATGTGCGGGATCGCGTTGTCGATGATCTCCATCGAGGTCACGCCGTCGTAGCCCGCACCCGAGACCGCCTGCAGGGTGGCGACGTGGATTCTCGAAAGGCCGAACGTATCGAGCGCGGCGAGCGTGGGGACCATCGTGATCGTCGAGCAGTTGGGGTTCTTGACCATCGCGCCGTCCCAGCCGCGTTCGTCGCGCTGGAGTTCGAGCATCGCGAGGTGGTCGGCGTTCACTTCGGGGATCACCAGCGGGACGTCCGCCGCCATGCGCTGGTTCGAGGAGTTAGAGGAGACGACGTAGCCCGCCTCGCAGAAATCGCTCTCGACGCGCTCGCCGACGGAGGACGGAAGCGACGAAAACAGCAGGTCGACGTCGCCGATCGCCTCGGGGTCGGTCTCAGCGACGGTGATCTCGGCGACGTCCTCGGGAATCGGCGTGCTGATGCGCCACTTGGCGGCCCTCCGGTAGGGCTTGCCGGCGCTCTCGGAACTCGCGGTGAGCGCCCGGATCTCGAAGTCGGGGTGGGGATCGAGCAGCTGGATGAGTCGCTGTCCGACCGCGCCGGTCGCACCGAGGATGCCGACAGTGTGAGTCATTGGCGAGGATAGGGCGGAGGGCGTTCAAAACGGTTTGGATCCGGCGAGTCTGATCACCCTTGCGGTGCGGGCAAACCCTGTCGCGAGCGTCGGACGGGGAGGCGGTCGCTATCCGATGGGAACCGACGGTGCGCGAGAACCGGTCTACTGGGCCGCCTGTTGCTGGTCGTGCTTTCGGGTGACGTAGCCCGCGATCCGGTTACGGACGCCCTTCGATTCGATGTTGGTGAGTTCGCGGACGCTCTTTTTGTTGTGCTCGAAGTCGTCGCCGAAGGCCTCGGGGTAGCGCTCCATGAGGAGCGTCCCGGTCTTCTTGACGTAGGCCGGTTTGATTGCCATACCCCGCGTTACTTGCGTGTCGGCCTAAAAGGATTCGCTTCGCCGGTTCCACCCCGAGCGCTCGGCGAGTCGGTCGAACGCCTCCCGGTCGCGCTCGCTCCCGCAGCGCTCGGCCACCGACTCGAAGTACGCGAGCCGATCGAGTAGCTCCTCGGTGTCGTAGCTCGGCACGTCGAGCCGCGAGGCCGCGACCGTCGCCTCGATCACGGCGTAGTAGCCCCGCGAGGTCGCCGGCACCACCCGACTTTCGATTCCCGACTCGACCGGCCGCAGCTCCCACTCCTCCCAGCGCGTCCCGTCGGACTCGCCTTCTTTTACCTGTTCGACCGCGACGCGAACCCACGCGTCGGCGGATGGGAGTACGGGACCGTCCCGCTCGTAGATCCCGCAGGCGGCCTCGACGAAGTCGACCGGATCGCGGGTGAACTGGACGTACCCCTCGTCCTGTCGATGGAAGTTCCGTCGAGTCCTCGTGTTACCCCACGTGCGGGCGGTGACGGGCTCGGTGGGAAAGAGTCCGAGCGCCGCGACGTTCCACAGCCCGTTCGGTCCGAGGGTCGCGACGACCGACTCGGTGACGCCGTCGAGGTCGACGGGCCAGCCGGATCCCTGCTCCTCTTCCGTCCCGTTTTCATCGTCGGTCCCGCTCACACCTCGACACCCCGTTCGAGCGCGACGAACAGGCCGGCGGCGACGATGTCGGCGGTGGTTCCGGGGTTGATCCCCCGTTCGACGAACTCCGTCGCGAGCGCGTCGAGCGCCTCCCGATCCCCGAGCGCCGCCGCGACCCGCTCGCTCGCCTCCCGTGCTACCTCCTCGCCGTGTTTCTTCGCGACGAGCGTATCGTGACGCGCCGCGAGCGCCTTGCAGAAGACGGTCGAGGCCCGATCCGAGAGCGGCCCCGACAGCCCCTCGATCCGCGCCGCGACCGAAAACGAGCGCTCGAACCCGCTCGCCCACTCGCGGGCCACGTCGTCCTCGTCCGCGCCGAGTGCCAGCACGTCGTACAGCGTGAGTCCGCGCTCCTCGATCGCGGGAATCGCACCCGCACCGCGGCGAACGTCGAGGTCCGGGGCGTCTGCGGGCGGTTCGTCGACGAACACCGCACAGTGCTCGAACGCCCGGTAGAAGGCCGCGGCGTCCGCGACGGTCGTCTCCCTAGCGATGCGCTCCGTGCCCGCCGACGAGAGGTCGCCGTCGCTCGCGGCCCGCACCAACGGGGTGAGCAAGAGCAGCGCGCCGAACTGGGTGTTCTGGCCGTGTCCCGCGGCCATGCCCTCGACCGCCAGCTCGAAAGCGGCTCCTATGGGACCCGACTCGGCCGCGCGCAGCCCCGCGCCCGCGCCGACCGCGCTCGCGAGGAACTGCTCGTACCGGAGATCGTCGAACTCGTGTTCCCGGTCGACGTTGCCCGGTTTCGGCGTCCCCGACACCTCGATCAGCAGCGCAAGCTGGGCGTTCTCGGCGGGGTTCATACGTGTTCCTCCCGGGCGTCCCACGCCGAGAGCGCCTCGCGGACCCGCGCGAGCACACGCGGGTCGTCGCTGGGCCGCCCGACGCTCACCGCGTCCGCACCGTATGCGAGGTACTCGTGGACGCTCTTTCTATCTCTGACCTCGTTGTTCGCGATCACCGTCATCCCGGTCGCCTCGCCCACGTCGCGGATCACGGCCTCCGAATCCATCGCGTCGACGTGGACGATCCCCGCGCCGGCCGCCTCGATGTCCCGGGCCGTCGCCGCGAGATCCACGCGGGGGACCTCCGCGCGGACCTTCACGCTCACGCGCGCGCCGGTTTCGGCCGCCGCGCGGACCTGCTCGCACAGCCGCTCGGGGTCCGCTAGGAGCGCCTCGCCGCAGCCGACGCGACACAGTTCGTCCTGCCGACAGTGGGCGTTGATCTCGCAGATCGCCTCGTGAGTCCGGCAGATCGCCGCCACCTCGCGGATCGGCGCGACCGAACTGCTCCGGACGTTGAAGCCCGCCTCGATCCCCAGATCCGACAGCGCCGCGAGCTGGTCGTCGACGAATTCGAGTGGGTCCGCGGGCAGGAACTCCTCGCGATCGCGCGCGACCAGTTCCCGGGCGGCCTCTCGGGAGGGGCCGTCGAGCGCGATCCCCCCGAGAATCGCACAGTCGACGTACTCCGCCGCGGTCCGCGCCCACGCGGCGTCCGAGCGCCCGCTCAGGCTCGCGGCCACCAGCTTCATAGTTCCTCCAGGGCCTCGCGGACCGCTCGCGCGACGCGCGCGGCATCCGTCGGCGTCTCCATCGCCGTATCCGTCCGTACGACGGGGCGATCCAGTTCGGTTTCATCGGCCGAATCCAG
>JAWARX010000164.1:0-3817 GCA_038893155.1 Halalkalicoccus sp. | reverse complement strand
CTCGAACTCGGCGAGCGCCTCGCCGGTGGGCTCTTCGGGCGGTTCGAGGTCGGCGTTCGGGATCGGCGCGCCGTGGGGATCCACGGTCGGATCCTCGAGCATCGCGGCGACGCGCTCCTCGAAGGCCTCGCTGATGTGGTGTTCGAGCCTGTCGGCCTCGTCGTGGACCTCGCTCCACGTGAAATCGAGGTGTTCGGTGAGGTAGGCTTCGAGCAGGCGGTGGTGCCGGATCACCTCGAGGGCGACGCGTTCGCCCTCCGGCGTGAGGGTGACGCCCTTGTACTTCTCGCGTTCGGCGAGCCCGCGCTCTTCGAGCTTCGAGAGCATGCTCGTCACGGTCGGCGGCGTCACGTCGAGGTGGTCCGCGATCGCCGAGGTGCGAACGCGCTTGCCGTCTCCCTCCCGCTGGAGCTGGTAGATCGCCTTGAGATAGTCCTCCATGACGGCGCTGAGCATCATTACGCGTATTAGACGGAGCTAATGTGTAAGTCTATCGCCACCGAACCGAGGATCGAGAGGCGTCGTAACAGTTCATCGAAACGGTGTGGCTGTACGCCGGCGATTCGATCTGGATCGTCGCATGGTCGATCCCGAATCGTTCCGCGAGGGCCGAGCGCGAGCGACCGATCACCAGATCGGAGTCGACCTCGTCGCCGACCACGAGGTGAGCCGACAGGGCGTACCGGTTCGAAGACAGCGCCCAGACGTGAACGTCGTGGACCCCCCGAACGCCGTCGAGGTCGGACAGAAACGCGTGGACCTCCTCGACGTCGACGTCCGACGGTGCGCCCTGCAGCAGGACGTTCAGGCTGTCGCCGAGCAATCCTCGAGTGGAGTAGAGGATCACCCCCGAGATCAGGACGGCGAACAGGGGATCGAGCACGAGGTAGTCGGTGTAGAGCAACGCGACCCCGACGAACACCGTGGCGACGCTGCTTCCGGCGTCCGCGAGGAGATGGAGGAGGGCCCCGCGGACGTTCAGGTTATCCCGGTCGCCCACGAGCACGTACGCGGCCGCGAGGTTCGCGCCCAGCCCCACCAGCCCGACGACGACGATCACGACGGGGTCGACCGATGGGGGGTCGAGAAAACGCCCGGCGGCCTCGTAGAGGATGTAGCCCACCGTCGCCACGAGCAACAGCCCGTTGACGAGCGCCGCGAGTACCTCCGTGCGCTGATAGCCGTAGGTGCGTTTGCTGTCGGCGGGGCGGGTCGCGACCCACGCCGCCAGCAGCGCCAATCCGAGGCTCAGGCTGTCGGTGAGCATGTGGATCGCGTCGGCGAGCAGCGCGAGCGACCCCGAGTAGAGCGCGCCCGCCAGTTCGATCACAAAAAAGACCGTGTTGATCCCGAGCGCGAGCGCGAGTGCGCGCAGACCGTGGGCCGCATGATCGTGATCGTGTCCGCCCATCGTACCGCCGATAGGTCACCGACGGCTATTAACCGACCGACCAATGTTTGCGTAAAATTAGCTAATCGTTACTAGTTCGCTTCACTTCGGTTGATATCGTCTGCGAGCGGAAGCGAGAGGACGACCGTGGTCCCCGGCCCGTCCTCGAAGCTGACGTGCCCGCCGTAGGACTCGACGGTCCACTTGACGAGCCAGAGCCCGAGCCCGCTGCCGTGTTCGAGCTGGGTGATCTCGCGGGCACCCGAGAGCAGTTCGCGTTCGAGATCGGGAATCCCCGGCCCGTCGTCGGCGACCGTGAGCTCCGCGACCCCGCCCGTCCGGCGGAGCCACACGTCGACGGGCGGGCGCTCGTCCCCCAGATCGCCGTCGGTCGGGGCGGCGTGTTCGATCACGTTGTCGAACAGGTTCGAGACGACGGCCCCGAGGCGGTGGTCGGCGGCAACCGAAAGCGAGTCGGGAAGTTCGGCGTCGATGGCGAGTTCGTCCTCGTAGGCCGCGATCACCGGCTCGATCGCCGCCACCGCGTCGATCTCGTGGGAGTCGTCCCGGCCGTCGATCGTTCGTTCGATCATCGCGGCGTCCTCCGAGAGGTCGACCAGCTCCTCGACGCGCTCTTCGAGGACCGCGGCCAGCCGCCGCCGGTCGTCGATACAGTCGGCCGCGATGAGCTGGTTCGCGGCGGCGGTCACGACGTTCAGCCCGTTTCGGAGGTTGTGTCGTAACACCCGGTGGAGGACCTTCAGCTGGCGCTCGCGGTCTTTCTGTTCGGTGATGTCGGTGTAGATTCCGAACGCGTGGGTCCGGTCGTCCCGCTCGTAGGGAACACGCCGGAACAGGAACTGTCGGGTCCCGGTGGTCGTCTCCGTGGTGAGTTCGACCGTCTCCTCCTTCTCGACTCCCGGAGCCCCGATCTCCTCGGGCAGGGGCGACCCGACCAACGTCGCCTCGTCGTAGCCGAACGTTCGCTCGAACGCCTCGTTGACCCCACGAACGATCGTCTCGCCCCCTTCGACGACGACCTCGTCGACCGGGTCCGGGAGCGTCTCGAACAGATACGTAAACCGGTCGCGCTCGTCGTCGAGCTCCCGTCTGGCCCGTTCGAGCTCCGAGATGTCCCTGAGGACGCCGACGGTGCCGGCGAACTCGCCGTCGTCGAACAGAAGCGAGATCTCGACCTCGACCGGGAACCGCTCGCCGTCGGCGGTCCGGGCCATCGTCTCGTAGGTCTCGCTCTCCAGTTCGGGCTCCGAGAGCAGCCGGCTGATCACCGTCCGACCCTGCTCGACGGCCACCGGATCGAGGATCTCGCCGGCCCGCCGCCCGATCACCGACTCGCGATCGTAGCCCATGCGATCCGCGAGCGGTTCGGTCGCCATCACGCACCGTCCGTCCGGGTCGAGAGCGTATACCATCTCCTGGACGGTTTCGAGGACCGTCTCGTAGCGCCGGAGCTCTCGGTCGCGTTCGGTGCGGTCGAGGGCGGCCCGCGCGCTCGCGGTGAGCAGCTCCGCGATCCGCACGTCGGTCTCGTCGAACGCGTCGGGTTCGAGCGCACCGACGCTCAGGGTGCCGTGCTCGCCGAGCGGCAGCACCATCGACGAACGGACCGGTCCGTACTCGAACCCGTCGGCAGCCCGGGCGTCGGCGTAGATCCGTGCCTCGCCCGCCGCGAACGCCTCGCCGACGACGCCATCTCCGGGCCCATACGTCGGCAGGTCGCCGATCAGCTCGCGCGTCCGGTCGGTGGTCGCCGCCGCTTCGAGCGTCCGATCCCCCCGGTCGAGGTGGACGGCGTTGATTCCGAACCCGAGCGTCTCGCCCGTGGTGTCGACCACCGTGCGGGCGATCTCTTCGGGCGTCTCGGCGTGCATCAACGCCCGGCTCGTCTCGAGCAGATCGGTCAACAGCGACTCGTGGAGCTTCCGTTCGGTGACGTCCTGAAAGTAGACCGACAGCCCGTCCGCGGAGGGGTACGCCCGGACGTCGAACCACGTCGAGAGCGGCTCGAAGTACTCCTCGAACGTCACGACCTCGCCCGTCTCCATCGCCCGGTGGTACTCCTCGTAGAAGCGCTCGGTCATCGCCTCGGGGAACTCCTCCCAGACGTTCTCGCCGAGCAGCTCCTCTGCGGAACGTTCGAGCAGCGTCTCGGCCTTCTCGTTGACGTACGTAAAGCGCCAGTCCGTGTCGACGGCGAAGAAGGCGTCCCCGATCCGCGAGAGGGTGTCTTCGAGTCGTTCGTGGGTCGCTTCGAGTTCGGCCCGCCGGCGCTTGCGATCCGTCACGTCGCGGATCACCCCCGTGAAGTACCGCTCGCCACCGCTCTCGAACTCGCCGAGCTCGGGGCCGAGGTGTTCATCTGCGGGCGGCGCGCGGACCCGATCGAGGAGACTCGGGGGCTGAACC
>JAWARX010000163.1:0-4098 GCA_038893155.1 Halalkalicoccus sp. | reverse complement strand
AACCCGTTCCAGCAGAACGCCCGCACAGCGGCGGCCTTCTTCGTTGCTGACTCCGAGGAGCGAAGCGAGCTGCTTCTCGAGGCGCTTCCCGCCGTCGGCGGCGAGGACGTGAGCGAACTCACCGACGACGAGCTGGCCGAGCTGGCCGACGAGCGTACGGCCCAGCAGGAACGCGAGGAGATGCGCTACGTGATGATCGACGACGCGATGGCCGCCGGGAAGTTCCCCGCGATGGCGACGTGGGCCGGATCGGACTACGAGAGCTATCTCGACCAGCGCGAGATCGAGATCGACGACGGCGGAACCGCGACGGTGCGGGGGCTGGGCGAGGGTTACGAGGAGACGACCCTCTCGCGGCTCTACTACGACGACGCGGCGGGCATGGAGAACTACCGCCTCGTCCACGAGAGCCCCGAAACCACCCAGTTCGTGAGCGTCGCCGTGCAGGGCGGCGACGGCGAGTGGATGACGCTCGCCACGAACCGGGAGTTCTCCTTCGAGCTCCAGTTTTACCTTCAGTGTCTCATCGAGGACCCGACCCTCGACGTCGAGACCGTCCAGCTGTTCGACGAGCGCGAGGCCAGCGGCGTAAAGACCTACGAGCGTGTCGAGGGCGCGACGCTCGCCGGCGAGGCCGAGCCGGGCGAGACCGTCACCGCACAGCTCGAACTCACGGCAGCGTCCTCCGAGCGGACGTTCACCTACACACAGGAGACGGCCGCTTCCGAGGACGGGAGCTACGAACTGACGGTGCCCTACGCGACGAGCGAGGACCTCGGCACCGAGGACGGATACACCGACAGCGACGTGATCGCCGAGGGCGACTACGAGATCAGGGCGGGCGGGGAGACGGCGACCGCAGCGGTGAGCGAGGAAGCGATCTACGACGGCGAGACCGTCTCGGTCGACACGGTTCTCGAAGGGGGTGGGGAGGAAACCGAGGGCGACGGGGATGGAGCCGAAAGCGAGGAGGACGAGACGGAGGGAGACGAGGTCGATGACGCGGACGGGGCCGACGGGACCGACGAAGTCGCTGGCGGCGAGTCCGGAGACGAGAACGAGGACGACGCTGGCGCCGACTCGGCTGCGTGATCGGTGCGGTTTTGCCCGTCCCCGTGGAAGGTCGCCCAATGCGCGAGTGGCTCTCGATCTACCTGAAAGGCGTCTGTATGGGTGCGGCCGACATCGTTCCCGGCGTTTCGGGGGGGACGATCGCACTCATCACGGGGATCTACGACCGGCTGATCGCCGCGATCGCCGCGCTCGACCCCCGGATCCTCGCCACGCTTCCGGCCCTCTCGAGCGCCGAAGGGAGACGGGGGTTCCGCGAGGAGCTGTTCGAGATGGACGTCCCCTTTCTCCTGGTCCTAGGTGCCGGCATCGGAACCGCCGTCCTGCTGATGTCCCGGATCATCACCGCGGCGTTCGAGGCCTACCCGGCGGTTCTCAACGGCTTTTTCTTCGGGCTGATCGCCGCGAGCGCGGTGGTGATCTACCGGGTGACCGACATCGACACGGGAGGGCGAATCGGCGCGCTCGTTCTCGGAGCGATCCTCGCCTTTCTCGTCAGCGGCGCGGCCGAAACCGGCGGGCCGGCGAGCCTGCTTCTGGTTTTTCTCGCGGGCGCGATCGCCATCTCCGCGATGGTGCTGCCGGGGATCTCCGGGGCCGCTTTCCTCTACATCCTCGGACAGTACCAGTTCATGCTCGACGCGCTCACCCGGCTCACCGACGCCGTCCTCGCGCTCGCACGGGGCGGGACGGTCGAGGCCGTCGTCGATCCCGGCGTCCCCGTCGTCGTGTTCTTGACCGGCGCGACCGTCGGCCTGCTGACGATGGCCCGGATCGTCGAGCGCGCGCTCGAGCGCAACCGGATGGCGACGCTCGGGTTTCTCGTCGGGCTCATGATCGGCGCGTTGAGACTGCCCGTCGAGGAGGCCGCCGCCGCGACCGAGGTCTGGACCGCCGGTCTGATCGTCGCGGTCGTTGCCGCGACCCTCGTCGGAATCGTCGCCGTCCTCGCGCTCGATGCCTACGGCGACTCGCTCGACTATACGGAGGGGCGAACCTGAGTCGAAACATACAGATACAGTAGCCCCGGCTCCGTACACCGGGTATGAGCGACGCTGACGGAGTCGAACGGAAACGGGGAACGACCTGGCTCGACACCGCCGACTCGGTGATCGACCGCAACCTCGCGCGCGACGAGACCATCGAGTTCACCGCCGAAGACCTCGAAATCGACGTTCCCACGGAGTTCGGCGAGAGCCCGCCCGCGACGGTTCGAATCGACGGCACCCTCAAAATCAGCTCGGAGGGGCTTTCGGGGCCACTCTTTGCGTGGCTCGACTGGTGGGACGAACGCGAGTGAGCGACCCAACTACCCGACAAGCGCTTCCTCGATGACTTCGAGCGGGTGGCGGATCTCGTAGCCCGTCCCGTGTTCCATCTGCATCGCACACGTCGGACACTCGGTCATCCCCGCGTCGGGTTCCGCGTCCTCCATGTGGTGGAACATCTCCGCGCCGATCTTCATCGAGGTGTCGTACTTCTCTTCTTTCCAGCCGTAGGTCCCCGAGATCCCCGGACACGAGTCGCCCATGTCCTCGGCACGAGCACCCTCGACCCGGTCGAGCAGTTCGATCGCCTGGCCCGCAAGCCCCTGGTTGCGCGCGTGACACGGCGCGTGGTACGCGAAGCGCTCGGGCTCGACCTCGCTTCCTTCGAGCGCGCCGGCCAGGTCCTCGTGGATACGGAGGTACTCCAGCGCCTCGTACGTGTGCGCCGAGACGTCCGTAATGCCGTCGAGGTCGAACAGCTCGGGGTACTCCTGGCGAAGCGAGAGCGAACAGGAGGTACACGAGGCGATGATATCGGCCCCCTCGGCGATCGCCGCCGAGAGTTCGGCGACGTTGGTCTCGGCAGCCCGGCGGGCGTCAGCGAGCATCCCGTTCGCGAACATCGGCGTGCCCGAACACTTCTGGGGCGGTACCATGACCTCGTAGCCGAAGTGCTCGAAGACCCGGACCATCGCCTTGCCGACCTCGGGCGTGTTGTAGTTCGAGTAGCAACCGTGGAAGTACGCGACGCGCTTCTCGTCGTTCTCTACGTTGGCTCCGTCCCTCTCTGCTCGCGCCTGCCGCGCTCGCTTTTTCGAGGTGGCGTTGCCACCTCGCTCTCTCCACCACTCTCGGAACGTCTGTTCGGCGAACTCGGGGAACTCGCGTTCGGCGGTGATGCCCATCAGCTTCTCGTTGACCGCCTGGATCAGCGAGTTGCCCATCACGGCGTTCGTCAGCCGGGGGACCTTCGAGCCGAACCACGCGAGCGTGCCGTAGTTCGATAGGATCCGGTTTCTGACGTACTCCCGCGAGAGCTTGTCCATCTGCTCGTCGACGTAACTGCCCCGTGCGGTGTTGTGCATCTGACTCAGTGGGACGCTCGAGGGACAGGCCGAATCACAGCGCATGCAGTTCGAACAGCTCATCACCGAGTCGTCGATGTCGACGTCGTCTTTCCGTTTCAGTCGCCACTGTTCGGGCCCCTGGAACTTCGGACCCGGGAACTCGTCGTCGACCGCCGCGACCGGACACTCGCTGTCGCAGGTCGAACACTTATAACAGTCATCGGCCCCCGGTCTGAGGTCCATCTCGGTGGTCGAAAACACCTCTACTGGCTCGAACTCGTCCGTGGATTCTGCGTCACTCATTGTAGGTCCTCGCTCGCGTTGCCGCCCGCAACCAGCCCGGTCGAAAGCGAGACGCCGCTCGCCGACTTCTCGCGGGCCGTATCGCAGCCACCGAGCACCGCACCCGCCGCCCGCAGGTTCGGAAACTCCGGTTCGCCCTCGGCGTCGAGCGGTCGAAGTTCCCCGTCGATCGCCAGCCCGAATCGGGCGTACGGCTGGTCGTCGAAGGCGTCGTCGTGAAACCACTCGTACCGATCCTCGGGCTGGGGGACGTGACAGTCGAAGCCCGGCTCGAAGACCGAGGGGTCGGTGCCCGAGGCGACCGACAGGGCCGCTGCGGCGCGCCACAGGTTGCCCGTGGCCTGGGTCAGGCTGAAGGCGCTCTGCTGCACCTGCACCTGCGCCTGCTG
>JAWARX010000162.1:0-5945 GCA_038893155.1 Halalkalicoccus sp. | reverse complement strand
CCTAGATGTTAATAACCGATGTCGACCGGAGTCACGCGCTACGAACCGCCGGAGACGATCGACGAGCAGGTAATCGGCTTCGCCGGCGAGCCCGGTGCCGGGAGGACGACCGTTGCAACACTCGTCGCTGACCGGCTCGCCGAGCGAAGCGCCGTCGCAGTCGAGGGCGAGGCAGCCAGAGTGATCGGTCCCGCCCCGGAACCGGACCGGGAGGCGACGGACGGGCTGGACATCGACTGGACGGTGGCCGATCTCCCGGCCGGACCCGAAGCGCTCGCCGCACGCGCCGACGCCCTCGATACGGCCTTCGTCGTCGCGACCCCCGGCGGTCTCGACGAGGTCCGCCGGTACGAACGGGTCGCCGCCCGGTTCGATCTCGACGCCTTCCTCGTCGTGACGCGCGTTACCGAGGCCGACCGCGATCGCCTGCGGGCGTACGAGGGGCTCGACCTGGCCGAGTACTTCCACGAGGACGAGGGGATCGAGGCGGCGATGGCCGCCGGCGAGATCCCGGCGCTCTCGGAGTGGACGGTCGAGGCGGTCCTCATCGAATCGCTCCAGCCCGAACGGCTGGACCGGGAGGCCGCCCTCGCCGCCCTCGACGACGGCCGCCGGTCGGTCGTCAACGTGGAGGTGGCCGACCGGCGGCGCGTTCCGGACCTGCTCGCGGCGTTCGAGGCGGCGGGTCACCGCGGGGCGTACTTCCGCTGTAACTGCCGGTGTCACGACGGGCACGTCCTCGCGAGGAGCGTCCAGCGGGACGGCTAGTTCGATCGCGCGGTCGGGCGTCGTCGTCTCGCTCGGTACGTCGCGTCCGCTCGAACTACGCCGACCCGTCTACCGAAACGCCTCGTCGAGCGTCCGCTGGTTCGACGACTCCGACTCTGCCTCTCGCTCGCCTGAGGCTTCGTCCGTCTCGACCAGCTTTTCGAACTCCTCGGGCGTGAGTTCGGGCACGTCGTTCGCGTCGGCGTCCTCGCGCTTCGTGGTTCCCGGACTTTCCCCCACGACGAGGTAGTCCGTGTTGCCCGAGACGCTTCCCGTGACCGAGCCGCCCAGTCGTTCGATCAGCTCCTGGGCTTCGCTTCTGGTTCTATCGGGCAGCGAGCCGGTGAAGACGAACGTTTGGCCGTCGAGGGCCTCCCCTCCTTCGCGCTCGACCGCCGCCGGGGAGACGCCCGCCTCGCGAAGCTCGCGGATCACCCGCCGGTTCTGCTCGCTGTCGAAAAACTCGCGGATCTCCCGTGCCACCACCTCGCCGATCTCGTCTACTTCCTTGAGATCGTCCTCGCTCGCCTCGATCACCGCGTCGAGATCGCCGAAGGCGCCCGCGAGTTCGCGCGCGGTCGCCCGGCCCACGTGAGGGATCCCGATCGCAGAGAGGAAGGCATCGAGCGGCGGCGATTTCGAGGCTTCGAGTTCCGAACGCAGGTTCTCTGCGCTTTTCTCGCCCCAGCCCTCGAGTTCGACGAGGTCCTCTCGGCGCAGTCGGTAGAGATCCGCGACGCTCTCCTCTACCAATCCCGCCTCCAGCAGCTGATCGACGCGCTCGCCGCCTAGCCCTTCGATGTCCAGTCCCTGATCGCTCGCGTAGTACTCCACCGATCGACGGAGCTGGGCGGGGCAGGCCAGTCCGCCGGTACAAAAGGCGATCGGGCCGTCGCGCTCGATCGCGCTGTCACAGACGGGGCAGGTCTCGGGGAACTCGAAGTACCCCTCCGAGCGCTTCTCGACCACCTCGGCGACGTACGGGATCACGTCACCCGCCCGCTCGACGCGCACCACGTCGCCGACGTTGACCTCCTTTTCCCTGATCTCGGCGGGATTGTGCAGGCTCGCCCGGGAGACGGTGACCCCGCCGACGTCGACCGGATCGAGCAGCGCCACGGGTGTCAATCGGCCCGTGCGCCCGACCTGCAGGGCGACCTCGCCGATCGCGGTCTCGCCGGCCCGCGCGGGGAACTTGTAGGCAAAGGCCCAGCGGTAGTGTCGCGAGGTCGCACCCAGCTTCTCGCAGGCGGCCTTGTCGTTGACCTTGATGACCACGCCGTCGATCTCGTAGTTCAGCTCCTCGCGCCGGGCCATGAGCCGGTCGCGGTACTCGATGGCGTCCTCGATGTCCGAAACGATCTCGTCGAGGTCGTTGGTCTGCAGCCCGTATTCGGGCAGGGTGGTGATTTCCTCCCAGTGGGTGGCGAACTCCCGGCTCGAATCGAGCACTCCCGAAGACGCGTTCGCGCCTTCCGTGCCGCCCGCGTCGCTTCGCGCCGCGAGCACGTCGTAGAAGAAACACTCGAGCGGGCGTTCCGCGGTGATCGAGGGGTCGAGCTGGCGGATCGTTCCCGCGGTGGCGTTCCGGGGGTTCGCAAAGGGTTCGTCGCCTCGCTCGACCCGCTCGCGGTTGTACTCCTGGAACGCGTCCCGTGGCATGAAGATCTCGCCGCGGACGGCCAGAAACTCGGGGTGCTCCCCGCGAAGCCGCTGGGGGATCGAGCGGATCGTCCGGACGTTCGCGCTCACGTCGTCGCCCTCTCGCCCGTTGCCGCGGGTCACCGCCCGCTCGAAGACGCCGTTTTCGTACACCACTTCGATCGAGACGCCGTCGAACTTCGGCTCGCAGGTGTAGGCCACGTCGCCGACCTCCCGCTCCATGCGTTCTGCGAACTCCCTGACGTCCGCCGCGTCGCCGCTCTGCTGGATCGAGAGCATCGGCGCGACGTGCTCGACGGTCTCGAGTCCGTCGAGCGGTTCGCCGCCCACCCGGCGAGTAGGACTGTCGGGCGTCTGCAACCCGAAGGATTCCTCGAGGTCGACCAGCCGCTGAAACAGCAGGTCGTAGGTCCGATCCGCGATGACCGGGTCGTTCTCGACGTAGTACCGGCGGTCGTGGTGGCGGATCGCCTCGCGCAACCGCTCGGCCTCGCGTTCTGCCTCCTCCTCGCTCAGTTCGTCGACCGGAGTGAGCTCCTCCGGTGGGTCGCTGAGATACGGGTTCTGCTCGCGCTCGCTCATTATCCATCGTTTCGGCCCGCCGATCAAAAACGCCGCCCTCTCCGTCGGTCGCTCTACTGTCGGTCATGGAGCATGAGCTTCGGTGGCTCGATTCGGCGGGCGGTGGTCCGATTACGCTTGTCTTGCCTTCGTTCGATTCCCTGGGGCACGCACGACAGTATCAGTCAAGGAACTCTCGCAGGTGCTCGCGGTACGCCTCGGGCCGGTCCGCGATCACCCAGTGATACGCTTCGTCGAGCCCGACGAGCTCGCTGTCGGCGATGTCCCCGTCGAGGCGCTCGGCGTACTCCATCGGCTGGAACTCGTCGTCGGCGCCCCACAGCAGCAACGTCTCGGCCTCGACGTCCGCGGGGTCGATCTCGGTCGTGTGGTTCGTGTTGGTCGCGACCGCCGCCCGCGACAGCGAGACGACGCCCTCCTCGGAGCTCCAGGGCTCGACCATCCCCTCGACGAACGCCTCGTCGGCCTCGCCGTAGAGGCTCCCGCGGAAGGTTTCCGCGAGCGTCTCGCGGACCTCTTCGGGGTCGTTCTCGAGGGGGAACGACGGTAGCCCGATGTCGGTGATCAGCGGGACCGGCCACGAGTCGTAGGCGACGGCGTTCGACAGCACCAGTCGCTCGACCAGGCCGGGCCGGTGGACCGCGAGCCGCAGGCCGACCCGCCGCCCAGGTCGTGGCCGACGAAGGTACACGAGTCGATCCCCAGCGCGTCGAGCAGTCCTTCGATTGCGACCTCCTGGGCGCGGATCGAGCGGTCGAAGCCGTCTTCCATCGTCGAGTTCCCGTAGCCGACCATGTCCGGGACGAGTACCCGATAGTCGTCCTCGAAGGCGGGCGCGATCTCGCGCCACAGGTACGAGTTGGTCGGGATGCCGTGCAGGAAGAGGAGGACGTCACCCTCTCCCTCGTCGCGGTAGGCCATCTCGAGGTCGTGGCCGTCGACGGTTACCGTCTCCGAGTCCTGGCTCGCGGTCCACTCGTCGTAGGACACCATGCGGGATCGAGAACGCCCAGCCACTAACCGTTTCGCCGGTCGTGTGCCGACCGTGGGTGACCGCCTCCCTCTCCAGACGGCGACGTTTGTGCGGATCCACGGGGCTTATCCCCTCGCGCGTGAACCGCGAGGTACGGACGGGTCGTCGGTCCCACGTCGCCCGGCCGGCTCGAAACGTTTCGGCCGGCGACGGGACCCGACCACACCGGACGGTGATTCACGTGACCGAAAAACGCGAGTACACGGACGATTACACGGACAAGACGCTGTATCTCCCGGGGCCGACCGAGGTCCGCGAGGACGTCATCCAGGCGATGGCCCAGCCGATGTTCGGCCACCGGAGCGAGCGGATGACCGACCTCTACACCACGATCGTCGAGGACACGAAGGAGTTTCTGGGGACCGACAACGACGTGATCGTGCTCACGGCTTCGGGCACCGAGTTCTGGGAGGCGACGACGCTCAACCTCGTCGACGAGCGGATGCTCGTGGCGACGTGTGGCTCCTTCAGCGAGCGCCAAGCCAACGTCGCAGAGCGGTTGGGTAAGGACGTCGACAGGATCGAGTACGAGTGGGGTCGGGCGGTCAAACCGGAGGGCGTCCGAGACGCCCTCGAAGGGAGCGACGGGGGCTACGACGCCGTCGGCGTCGTGATGAACGAGACCTCGACGGGGGTTCGCAACCCGGTCGAGGAGATCGGCGACGTCGTTTCGGAGTTCCCCGACACCTACTTCGTTGTCGACGCGATCTCGTGTCTCGGCGGCGATTACGTGGACATCGAGGCCCACGGCATCGACGCGATCTTCACCTCGACGCAGAAGGCGTTCGCGATGCCGCCGGGACTGGCGGTCTGTGTCGTCAGCGACGCGGCCTACGAGCGCGAACTACAGAAGGCCTCGGCGTCGTGGTACGGCGGGTTCCAGCGCTGTCTCGACTACTACGACCGCAAGGGCCAGACCCACTCCACCCCGGCGATCCCGATCATGCTCGCGTACCGAAAACAGATGAAACACATGCTCGAAGAGGGCCACGACGCGCGCGACCGGCGCCACCGCGAGATGGCAGAGTACACCCGCGAGTGGGCCCGCGAGCACTTCGACACCTTCGCCGAGGGGGGCTACGAGTCCCGGACGGTGAGCTGTATCGAAAATACACGAGGAATTGACGTGGCCGGGACCATCGAGGCCGTCAGCCAGCAGTACGACATGGTTTTCTCGAACGGCTACGGCGACATCGCCGAGGAGACGTTCCGGATCGGCCACATGGGCGAACACGACGTCGAGAGCATCAGGGAACTGACCGACGCCATCGAGGACGTCGCGGGGCTGTAAGTTCAGCAAGTCGGCATACCCGTATGAAGACAGGGCTACCCTGAGCCGGAGTCGAACGTTTCGAAGCGGTCGAACAGAACGAAGAATCCCCAAAACGAGCCGAGGCCAAGGAGGTACATGAGAAGGAAGCCACCGTTCAGAAAATCGTCACCAGATGAGAATACCCACGCAGTAGCGAGCCCGCTGACGAGTATCAATAGCGGTGCCACGAACAGTACGAATGATCGCTGATAATCCTCCATACTGTATCTGATTTAGCCTGTACTTCGTTTACTATCGAGAAGCTTCCATCATCGGGAAACAGCCACCGGCGTAACACCCTGGTCCTCGGCAATCTCCGTCTGTTTCTTGTCGGTCTCGAAAAGCTCCCGAGCAGCGGCAAACCGCTGCTGGTCTTTCGGCTCGCGCGTGAGCGAGACGGCTGGTGAGAGCTTCTCGCTCATACACCAGCATGATTTGTTCATATCGTAGTGACTGATAAATAGGGCGCCAATAAAGCCTAATCCGACTATTCTGGAGGTCCGAACTCGTACATTATAATCGCACCTATCGAAGATCCGATACCGATTGCAATGCTGTTTACCAGTGCCTCCATTAAGCCCCGCCCCA
>JAWARX010000161.1:0-5951 GCA_038893155.1 Halalkalicoccus sp. | reverse complement strand
CGGTGGTCGCCGCAACCTTAAAGACGCGGACGTAGGAGTTGAGATCGGGCGGGACGTTCATACTGGAGAGACCTAAGAGAGGCGGGGTTTTTTATCTATTGGATCGACCCCTCGGAACGCGAGGCCGGTCCACAGAGGGACTACTCGACGTAGTCGATGTCCTGGAGCCGACCCGAGGCCTGCTCCTGGGCCTCCTCGCCCTGTCGGCCGTAGATCTGCGGGGAGTCGACGCCCGTGACGACGATCATGGTCCGCATCGCGCCGTCGAGCTCCTCGTCGACGGAGGTGCCCCAGATGATCCGGGCGTCGGGATCGATTCGCTCATAGATCTCCTCGACGACGCCTTCGGCCTCCTCGATCGACATATCCGAGCCGCCGGTGACGTTCACCAGCGCCGAGTTCGCCCCCGAGATGTCGACGTCCAGAAGCGGGGAGCGAAGCGCCGACTTCACCGAATCCTTCGCCTTCGACTCGGAGTCGCTCTCGCCGAGCCCGATCATCGCGACGCCGCCGCGTTCCATCACGGTGCGGACGTCGGCGAAGTCGAGGTTGACGAGGCCGGGTTTCGTGATGAGTTCGGTGATCCCTTTCACGCTCCGCATCAACACTTCGTCCGACACCTTGAACGCCTGGCGGACGGGGAGTTTTCCCACGGAGTCGAGCAGGCGGTCGTTCGGGACCACGATCACGGTGTCGGCGACGTCGCGGAGCCGTTCGAGGCCGGCCTCCGCGTTCGTTCTCCGCACCTCGCCTTCCGCGGTAAAGGGCGTCGTCCCGATGGCGATCGTGAGCGCACCGCCCTCGCGGGCGGCCTTCGCGACCACCGGGGCGCTCCCCGTTCCGGTGCCGCCGCCGAGGCCGGCGGTGACGAACACCATGTCCGAGCCCTGGATCGCGTCGTTGACCTCGTCCTGACTCTCCAGTGCCGCTTCCTCGCCGACCTGCGGGAGCGATCCGGCACCCCGGCCGCGGGTCTTCTGTTCGCCGAGCAGGATCTTGGTGTCGGCCTCGATCTCCACGAGGTGCTGAACGTCGGTGTTCGCGGCGACGAGCTTCGCGCCGTGGATTCCCTCCTGCTCCATCCGGTTGACGGTGTTGCCGCCGGCACCGCCGCAGCCGACTACTGTTATATTGGTCTGGAGGTCCTCGAGGACGTCGCGAAGCTCCTCGTCGGTCATCTGGCCGGATTGGCTCACCTCGGGGGTGACGCCGTCCTCGTCCACGCCGCCCTGTTGTGGCGTTGCCTGCTCCTCGTCGTCGACGGCGTCCTGTATGATCGAGTCCATGTCTTGCGCGCTCGTAATGTACCCATCGTAATGATTGTTCCCGTTTACGTCCGACACCCGTGTGACGCACTCAGACAGAATATGACAATTCGCTAATCGTCTCGACGAACACCGACTCGGGATCGATCCGACGACCGTCGAGCTCGACCGTCTCGCCGGCGGCGAGTCTACCGAAGGCCGGCCCCTCCGGGACGCCCAGCTCGGCGGCTTTCTCGGGGTCGAACGCTCGCTCGCGAAGACGGATCGTCTGGGGCGTCCGCTCGACGTCGTACTCGCGTTCGAGGACCGACACGAGATCGGCAACCAGCCTCTCGCGGCCGTTCGCGCCCACGAACGCCGCCCGATCGCCGACCTCGGTGCCGGCCTCGCGCGTTTCGAAGGCGACCGTGTGGGACTCGACCGACCCGCGGACCGCATCGGGGTCGATCGCGCGGGCGGCCTCGATCACCTCGACGGGCAGCGGGTGGACCTCGAACCCCCCGCCCTCCCGCTCGCCGAATCGAACCCCCGAATCGACGCTCCCCAGTTCGGTTTCGACCCGGGAGACGAGCCCGAGGTCCCTATCGCCGACCTCGCGGAGCCACGTCTCGCTCACGATCCGGTAGCCCAGCTCCTCGATGACGGATTCGAGTTCGGGCCGCTCGCCGTCGATGACCGCGAGGTCAGCGTGGCTCTTCTCGAAGGCCCGTCGGATCACCTCGGGGTCGATCGCTCCCATCGCATCTAAACACCAGTCGGCACCGATGTGGCCGACCGCCCACGGCGTTTCTCTCACTATCCGCTCGGGCCGCGGGACGTAGTGGCCGCCGCCGAAGGCGACGACCTGCTTTTCCTGGTTGACGGCTCCTTCCAGATCGACGATCGATCGGGCGACCGCGCGGGCAGCCACGTCGTCTTCCCACTGCTTTTGGGCGCTTCCCAGCTCCGCAAACAGCGACGGCGCGCCGACGGAACTCGGCCCGTGGTGGGTACACTCCATGCCGACCGCATAGCCCTCCGGAGCGTGTTCGCGGAAGTTCTCGAGGAGCTGTTTGTGGGCCGCCGGGGCCGCCGCCGCGAGCTCTCCCTCCCGACCACCGAACTCCGCGGGGCCGAAGTTGCCCGTGAAGTGCGCGGTGAGAAGCGGCCCCGTCTCCCCCGAGTGCCGGGAGGCGAAAACGACGAGATCCGGGTCCGAAAAGGCGTCGGCGACTCCATGCAGTTCGAGGTGCCAGTCCTCGAACGTGCGGAGCTCGAATGTCGCACCGTCGGTGTCGAGCGTGTGGTAGGTCCCGCCGCCCGCCTCCTCCGGCCGGCTCGCGTCCCCCTCCGAGCGCCAGTCGGCGAGATCCAGCAGCTGCTCGCCGATCAGTTCGGAGGCCGAATCCGCGCGGCTGACGACGATTCCGATCACGTCGGCGGTTCGCGACGTCCGCGAATAAGCGCGTCGCTACGCTCTCACCGCCGTCTCACCGTTGATGCGCGCGCGGACGAACCCGACGAGCGCGAGCAGGTGGGCGCGGCGCTTGATCAACAGCGCCGTGCCGAGGACCATGTACACGCCCGAGAAGACGAGCAGCCACTCGTACTCGTGGAACATGGGGTAGAGTTGGACGATGAACAGCGAGAACAGCGCGATCGCCTCGCGGACGCTGATCTTCAGATCCACCAGCAAGGAAAGCGCGAAGTAGCTCTGGGCGGCGGTGAGCCAGATCTCGCCCATCTGGCGCTGGCCCATCGGGAGCGCGCCGTAGTAGCCGAGCGAAACGCTGTAGACGACCACGAGCGTCCCGATCAAAAGCGTCCACTGGTTGAGCTTCGAGGAGATCAGCGCGTTGAACGAGGCACTTGAGCGGGCTTTCATCACCAGCAGCGTGACGATCACGAACTCGGGGGTTTCGCTCGCGAGCGGGGCGACCCACTGGATCATCAGGAAGGGCGGGATGCCGAGGTGGAGACCGATCTCCTCCAATCCGTGGGCGAACGGCTCGACGGCGACGAAGATCACGAGGCCCGAAACGGCGAACAGCGAGAGCACCGTCGCGATCCGTTTCGGTCTCGCAAACGACTGGAGGTACGCCGGCACGCCGATGTGCTCTTCGGCGTCGGGAGGCGCTTTGAGCGCGAAGACGATGTACAGTCCGTACAGCCCGACGAGGACGACCATGTCGTGGATCGCGATCGAGCCGGTGAGCGGGATGAAAAACGCGTACAGCGTCGCCGCAAAGAGGAAGACGATCTCGAGCGAGAGGCCCTGATCGAGCCGGACGCGATCGGCGAGAAAGCCCTCGACGCGCTCGACGTTGGGATCGCGTTTGGCCGCGCCGCGGCTCTTCAGGGCGCGGTAGACGGTGAAGACGGCGATGGCCGACCAGCCGATCCCGATGAGGATGCGGTTCGCGCCGGTCATGTTCGCCACCGCCAGGTCGGCGGCCTCCGCGGAGGCCGCCGACCCCGGATCGACGCCGGCCTCCCAGGCATAGAGCGCATCGACGGCGTACTCGGGGGCGACCGCGAGCACCGCGAGCACGGCGATCGCGAACGACCGCGAGACGTCCTTCTCGGCGGTTTCGGCGGCCCACGCGAGCAGGAACGACGCCCCGAGGATCGAGATTCCCGCGAGCGCGACGCGCGAGTATAGGCCGACGCCGACGCCGCTCAGGCGGACGATGGGCCACGGAGCGGTAAGGAAAACGACCAGGAAGACAGGAGCCAACGGATGAGACAACCGATCTCGCATGTCCCCGGTAGATCGGTGGTGAACGTAGGCCTTCCGCCGGTGATCCTCGGTGGTGTTTATGGATCCTCGACCGGATATCCGACCATGGACGTCTATGGGCTGCTCGGCAATCCGGTCGGTCACTCGCTGTCGCCGCCGATGCACGAGGCGGCCTACCGCGAGGTCGGGATCGACGCCCGGTACGTCACCTTCGAGCCCGAACCCGAGGCGCTCGAAACGGCGATCCGGGGGGCTGAAGCACTGGAGATCAAGGGGCTGAACGTGACGATCCCGTTCAAAGAAGAGGTCATAACGATGGTCGAGCCCGACGAGCTGGCCGATCGAATCGGGGCGATAAACACCATCGACTTCTCGAACGGCCCTTCGGGGCACAACACCGACGCGGAGGGGGCACGTCGAGCGTTCGAACACCACGACGTCGACCTCGACGGCGCGCGGGCGGTGCTCGTGGGAGCGGGCGGAGCCGCCCGCGCGGTCGCGTTCGCGCTCGCCGACGCCGGGGCGACGGTGACGATCGCGAACCGAACCGAAGAGCGCGCCGAGGAGCTGTCGACGGCGGTGGCGCGGGCGAGCGGGCACGGACTCGGCGAGCTTCCGGAGCTGCTCGAGAACGCCGACGTGCTCGTCAACGCCACCAGCGTCGGGATGGAAGAGGACCGCTCGCCGGTTCCCGCGGAAGCGCTGAACCGGCACCTGACCGTGATGGATATCGTCTACCGACCGCTCGAAACGCGACTGTTGCGCGAGGCCGGGGCGGCCGGCGCGACGACGATCGACGGGGCGTGGATGCTGCTGTTTCAGGGCGTCGCGGCGCTCGAACGGTGGACCGGCAGGGACGCGCCGGTAGAGACGATGAACGAAGCGCTGCGGGCGAAACTGCCCGCCGGCGAACGCTTTTAAGTAGGTCGGCGCGTATAGCCCCGCTAATGGCACTGCTGGACAAGCTGAAGTCGTTGCTCGGGTTCGACGACGGATCCGACGGCGATCGGCAGGGCACCGACACAGTCGGCGTCACGGTCGAACGCGACCGCGAGACGGCCGACCAGGACACCGACGAGGAGGGACCGCCGGGGACGCCCGCTCCCGGAAGCGACGCCGCCGAACCCGTTGAGGCGACCGAACCGACCGACTCGGAGGCGAGCGCGGACGAGGGGGGCCCCGAGATCGATCCTGACGTCGAAACGCCCGCCACCGACGAGGGCGAATCGCAAGGGGAGCCTCCGGAGGAGCCGGTTGGCGAGCCGGCGATCGACGGGGAGGAGTTGGAGCACACGGAAAGCCCCGATCTCGAGGCCGACACCGACGCAGGGACGGACGGACCCGTCTCGAAAACCGACCACGCGGCCGAGGGAGACGAATCCGGCGGAGCGACGCCCGACCCCGGCGTCGAGTCGACGAGCGAAGCGGACGCTGCGAGCGGCGAAGGAGCGCTCGACGGCGATGTGGACGAGGACGACGGCTCGATGTCAGTTCGGGACATAAAGGGTATCGGACCCTCGTACGCGACGAAGCTCTCGGAGGCCGGCGTCGACTCGCCGGCGGATCTCGCCGAGGCGGACGCGGGCGAACTCTCGGAGGCAACCGGGCTTTCGGAGAAGCGCATCCAGGGCTGGATCGACCGCGCACGGTCCGGATAGACGCCGATGGGGGGGCTGGCGGACGACGTGGCAGTTCGCACCGATCGCGACCGGTTTCTCGACCTCGCCGCCGGGGCCGACGCCGACGCCCGGATCCCGGTCGAGTGCCGGTTCGCCGTCGACGATCCGTTCGACGCCTACCGGCGGGCGCGCGACGACGAGGGCGGCAGCTACCTCGAGACGACGGGCGGCCAGCCGGGGTGGGGCTACTTCGGCGTCGACCCCGTCGAGCGGATCCGCGTCGGTCCCGAAGCGGTCTCGCTCGGGGAGCGGTCGCCGTCGCTCGCCGCGATCGAGGGGCTGCTCGAC